>JAZRNJ010000150.1:0-9622 GCA_045648125.1 Acutalibacteraceae bacterium | reverse complement strand
GCTTACGACTTCGATTGGAAAGAAACTCACATCCTTATCAAAGTTGACAACCCCGTTGATGTTAACGCTGCAAAAGCTACATTCGACATCCAGTTCGGTAACATTGAAAGAAATGCACACGATAATACTCTCTGGGAATTTGCACAGTTTGAAGTAAGCGGTCACAAGTGGATTGACCTTAGTGAAAACGGCTTCGGATTCTCACTTCTCAACGATTCAAAATACGGCCACGACATTAAAGACGGACGTGTTCGCACATCTCTTATCCGTGCTTCAATGGAACCCTGTGTTGACCAGGATAAAGGTCCTCAGTACATTCTTACTGCACTTTATCCCCATGCAGGTTTGGTATGTGAATCTGACGTTGTTGACCAGGCATTCTCATTAAACGTTCCTCTTCACTGCGTAAAAACTTCTGCACACGCAGGTAAACTTGACAAAGTTTACTCACTTGTTTCTTGTAACGCTTCAAACATCGTTGTTGAAACAGTAAAAATTGCAGAAGACACAGACGAAGTTGTTATCCGTGCTTATGAAACATGGAATAAGAGAACTGCTTGTGAACTCTCTGTCAAAGGAGACATCAAAGAAGCTCACATCACAAACCTTATGGAAGAAAACGAGGAAGAAATCACCGCAGTTGACGGAAAACTTTCTCTTACATTCCATCCCTTCGAAATCAAAACAATCAAGGTTAAACTTTAATCTGAAAAAAGAAACGAGCCGTTCGGTTTTCCCGAACGGCTTTTTTAATGCAGAGTGCAGAAAACAGAATGTAGAATTTATTTTACAAACTGATTTTTTCTGTGATTTTATCAACACATTCTTCTGCTGTAAGATTTGTGCAGTCAATTGTTATGTCTGCATATTTTTCATATAAAGGAGAACGCTCATTGAAAATCTCTCCAAGTGTAGAGCCTTCTTTCATGGCAATTCCCCTTGTGTGGATATTGTTTATTCTTTTTTCAAGTTCTTCCACGGTGACTTTAAGATAAACCGTAAGGGCATTCACTTTGAGTTTTTTCATGGCGTCTTCACCGAAAACAACACTTCCTCCTGTTGCTACAACAGAATTTTCAAACTCATTTTCGCAAATAACATCGTTTTCTATCTGAAGAAAATTTTCTACTCCTACCTCTTTTATAATATCACAAAGGCTTTTTGAATATTTCCCCTGAATAAGCAGGTCTGTATCACAAAAAGATAAAAGTTTGCTTTTTGCAAGTAAAACTCCGATTGTGCTTTTTCCTGCACCGGGCATACCGATTAAAACTATATTTTTCATTTTACCATCCTAAAATTTCAGGGCACACTTTTGAGTGTGCCCTTTGTGTTTTTATTTCATTTTGCCAATCATTTCAAGGTAGTTGCTTACGTAGAATGAAGCAATGTGTTTACCGATTGAAAGAACTTCGTCAGCGATTTCTTCGCCGATGATGTGACCCATGAATGCGAAGTTGTTGTCTGTAACTGCATAACCAAGAGCATCGTTTGCAAGGCTTACTGCATAAGTTTTTACACCTGCTACTTCGTCAGAAAGGTCATCGTACTGCCATTCTGTTCCATCCCATGTAACTCCGCCTGTGATGTCGTTACCAAGGAAAACTTCGGGATAAAGTTCACCGGGGAAGAGTGCGAATGCAACCTTGTTACCGAATTCAAGATAACCGATTTCTGAAGGCATGTAGAAATCTTTGAAAAGAAGTCCGTCATAGAAAACTTTATTGTTAACAAGTCTGATTTCACAAGCAAGAACAAGAATACTGTTTTCAGGCTGAATGAAAATTTCTTTATGTGCTGCATTGAGAACTGCAGGAAGAGGTTCACCGTAATCTGCCTCAATAATCAATTTACCGAAAGCTTTACCGAGAGCGTCTGACTCTGCACCGAGAGCTGTATATTCATCCATACCCTCTTCTGAATATTCAATATTTCTTGAAACCTGACCGAGAGCACCTGCTACCATAACAGTGTTGTCCCCTGTCTTCTCTTTGATGAATTTATCAAGATAATAGATATAGTCACCTGTTATATAACCGTGACTTGCACTGAATGAAGTTGCATGACATGAGATATCAGCAATGTATGTACCTGCTGAATCTTCATTATCGGGAACAAAGTGAAGAACTGCCGTTTTCTGGAGATCTTCTTTTGCAATAAGGTCACGTTTGTCGTGCATGAACTCGCTTGTGTCAACTTCTGCGAAGTACATTTCACCTGTTTCCATATTTTTGATTGCTTCTTTTACTGCATCAATTGACTGAGCAATAAAGAAGTTTTTAAACTCTGCTGCAGCTTCAAGACCGGGAAGTTCAGCTTTGCTTCCTACAAGGTTTGCCCAGAAGTTGCCGAGAAGTTTCTTAAAGAATTCTGTTGCAACACCCTGAGTATCAAGTGCTGAATGTGAGTGAGTTGCTGTGATGTTGATACTTGCAACTTTAATATTTTTCTCTGCACAGTAAGCGATAATTGCTTTACGCATTGTACGGATATCTGCTGAAGTAACACCGAGAGAGTCAATAGCGCCGAGAATAACAACACCCTCACCGCTGTTGTCGTCAATTGCTGTTACACGAATTTTGTTATCATCATAACGGTCTTTGGCAATACGCACTGTAAGGTCACGGCCGATATAATATTTACCTTCTGCAATGTCTTCGGGAACAATTGACTTACTTGCATAACCGAGAGACCATTTATTGCCTTCTTTTGCTTCTGTCTGATAATTTTCACGACCTGCCATAAAGCCTACTTCTTCGCTGTCATATTCAGACATAGGCTGCCAGTCAGGAGCGTTGGGATAAATTTTACAGATTGCACTTACAAGTGCTTCACAGATTACGTTAAGTGCATTATAAAGCACTTTCATAATTGCGTCACCTGCATCCTCTGTTGATGCAATTGTTGTTGCAGGTGTTTCTGCAGCAGATGCACTTACCGCACCACCTGAGAAGAGAAGTGCAAAAATAAGCACAACTGACATGATTTTAACTGATACTTTTTTCATTGTTTTTACCTCCTTGGGTATTTGTACAGATAAATTATATAAAATTGGTAAAAATAAGTCAATATTTTTCGTGTAAAAAACAAGTAAATCTCCTTATTTCATATTGACCTTTCAGATTATTGGTGCTAAAATATTGCCGTTACAGAATTCACTAAAATAAGAAAGGTGTTTACTATGAAAAAAATCAGCAGAATTCTTTCTATCCTGTTAGCAGTGCTGACAATATTTGCTTGTTTCGGCACTACTGCCTTTGCAGAGGAAACAACAGAAACCACAGGTGATATCACAACGGAAGTGCCTGAGAATAATTCAATCACAGTAAAGATGATGAACTACAATGTTGCAGGTATGCCCAATTTCAGTGGCAAAGATGTTCCTGCTTGTCAGGAATTTATCGGCAACTATGTTGTAGAAAACGGTTTTGATATTCTTGCAACCCAGGAAGACTTCGGTTACAACAGAAACCTTTACAAGAGTCTTACAGGTTTTGAGTACAGGTCTTGTCACACAGGTTCAATCCCCGGTGGTGACGGTCTTAACATTTACACAAAAACAATGCCCATTTATAATGAGCACAGAGAACAATGGCTCCAGGCTTACGGCTCTATTTCAGAAGGCGATTTGCTTACTCCTAAAGGACTCATGTATGCCGCAATTGATATCGGTGACGGCATTATAATTGACTTCTACAACATGCACGCTGATGCTTTTGACACAGACGGTTCAAAAGAAGCTCGTTACAGCAACTATATGCAACTTGCAACTCTTATTGAGCAGAATTACAAAAAGAACAATCGTCCTGTTGTTGTGACAGGTGACTTCAACCACTATCTCCATGCAACATCAGTAAACTCCGACCAATACAAAATTTTCCATCAGTTCTGCGGACTTAAAGATGCATGGGTTGAAATTCATAATAATGGTGACTACAAAGATTTTTCACAGTGGACTTCTACAGGTATAGGCCCATGGGGCAATTGGGACTCAGTTGAAAAATTCCTTTACAAAGATGGTGGCGGAGTTACTGTGGAAATTCTCAGTCAGGAATTCAAATGGATTAAAGATGCTTCGGGCGCTGATATTTCAGACCACGCTGCAGCAGAAGTTACTTTCAGATTCACAAAAACTGACGCTTTCGTCGAAAACACACAGGAACTTGAAGTTAAAAAACTTACAGATCCCCTTTCAATTCTCATTAATATGATTCGTTGGATTTTTAAAGATTTAGGCTACATTCTTTCACACATTGATGAACTTCTTGCATTCCTTAAATAACATACATAAATCCCCTGAATACTCACACTGAGCATTCAGGGGATAATTTTATCATCTGATCAATGATGAAACCTTCCGCCAAGTTCTGCATCCATTTCTTTCGGGTATTTTCCTGAAAGTATCATCAGTCCCAAAAGAGAAATAAGAGCCGAACCGAGTGCATAAAATACTGTTCCTGTTTCACGGGTGATAATATATCCTACTGCAACTATTATCAGGCTGAACACAGCAAGTGTTATAAGGTAAATTGCACTTTTAACTCCGTTTTTCTTTGAAAGTAATGATGAAAGAAAATACACGATAGCCGAAACTGCAAAAATTGCAGGGAGAATTGTGTAAGCAGCAAGGTCAATTGCATTAAAATGTGCTGATACTGCAAGAATCACAGGAACAAGCAAAAGTAATGCCCACATTACATATTTTCCGAAGTATGCATCATTCTTCTTAATATAATATTTAAGAGGTCTCAGTTCACCATAGTCCGGATATTCTGCAGTTTTCATTCCCTCAAGTACAGGTGCTTCATCTGACGCTTTTTTACCGCAAAGAGGACAAACTTTTACGTTTTCGCTTAAATCTACATTACATTCTGTACATCTCATATTACTTCATCCTCCTTACAGTTACTTTCAATTCTCACACGCACTCCGTTTTCTGCAAGAACACGGAAGAATGTACGCTGAACATCAACCTTCTTTGACGCACTTGTAAAAGAAACATTCACAATGTTATTATACGTAATCATTGCACAAAGCAGATGCTTTGTGGGACTTGAGCCGAGAAGACACTCCATTCTGTCTATATGCTCATACATTTCAGGAGGCATTTTCTGAACGCCAAGATTAGTCATACCGCTTGTGAATTTATTTTCACCTGCATGGTCAAAAATAAATTGCATAACAGGTTTTTTGAGAACATTGGGAACTAATCTCAGAATGGGATTCTGAGCATCACGTACATTGACGCAAAGCATTTTGTGAAGTTCTTCTGTTGCAAGGCCTTCTTCCATTTTTCCTTTTACCATTTCAAAAATCTCTTCAAAGGTAATGTCTGTTCTGCCTTTCGGATTAAAACCTATATTTGCATAGAGAGAGAAGTTTCTCAGTGTCCTTGAGCCAAAACGTGCTCTGAGACTTGCAGGAATTGAAATTTTAATTGGCTTATTTACTTTACCCGGTGCATTTTTATAGAATGCATAAAGGTAAGTTACCATAAGAAATTCTGTAATTGTCATTCCTCTTGCTTTTGCTGCTGCCTTGATATCTTCTGCAGGAATAATGCCGTGAATTATTTTATAGTAATTCTTAATGAGTGGTGCTTTATAGCAATATGCTGTATCTTCTTTACGTGTAAGACCTTTCATCTTTTTGTAGTTGGCACGGAAAGAGTCTTCCATCTCATACTTTTTAGGCTTTTCATTTATATCTGCAATATCAGGAGTAAGTGTTATTTTAACTCCTTTCAGTTCAAGGTAACGTGCAACCAAAGTTTTGTTGAAAACAAGTGCACCGCCACCATCTGCAACAGAATGGAACATTTCAATTGAAATTCTGTTTTTATAGTAAAGAATTCTCATTGCAGGTTTTGTTGTTTCTGTTGTTTCAATATATCTGCAAGGGTAATAATCTTCTTCCTCAATAATATCAAGGTCATCTGTTCTTTCAAGATAATACCAGAAAAGACCTGCTTTGATTTTCACAAAGAAAGAAGGAAATCTCGGTGCAATATCTTTAAGTGCCTGTTTAAGAATTACAGGGTCAACTTCCTCTTTCATAATAAATGCAAAACGGTAAGTTGTGCACCAACCGTATCTGCGTGCATTAGGATAAATTATACCTGCAACATCAAGAGGAAACCATAAGGGAATTTCCTCAAGTACCTCATCCATGTTTTCGTTGCTTTTTGTTTCAATTTCTGCCATTTCAGTTTTCCTCTGTCTGATTATTTTTTTCTATTTTATAAATGCTCTGACTTTCAATATCCATCACGGGAATAATGATGGGCATAATACCTGCATTTGCCGTGATTGTGGTTATAAGGCTTCTCATGTAAGGAAAGATAGTGTTGAAAGTTTCTTTGTGAAGAACTTCTCTTGGTGCTTCTTTGAATTCAAAAAGCCCTGACATTGTAACTTTAATATGGAAGTTTTCAGGCTCTGTTTTTTCCAAAACTTCAACAGTAAGTTCACTACGGCATGTGCCTGTGTTTGTATATTTGACATTATATGAATACTTTGTCTGGATTTCCATAGGCTTTGCAGTGGTTCTCTTGTTAACAAAAACAATTTCCTCTGCTCTGTAGCCTTTGAGCTTTGCATTAAGCATAACATCACCTCTTGCGAAAAAATACAAAGTAATTTTATCATATCAGAATGATGATTACAAGTATTTTAAAAGAAAAAGGAAGGTTTATAATCACCTTCCTTTAACAATTTATTTTTTACGTTTTCCGAAAAAGCCTTTTTTCTCTTCAGGCTGTCCTCCGTATACTTCTGCTTTTTTAGCACCAGGACCAAACTCATCCTCAAACTGTCGGATAAGTTCTTTCTGATGTGCTGTAAGGTTTTTGGGAACATCGATGTTGATTCTTATCATCTGGTCACCTTTACCTCTGCCGTTGAGAACAGGAATACCTCTGCCTTTGAGAACAAAGACTTTGCCCGGCTGAGTACTTGCAGGAAGGTCGTACTTAACCTTACCGTCAAGAGTCTGCACAAGGAGACTGTCACCTAAAACTGCCTGTGCAAATGAAACTGTTATGTTACACCAGACATTGAAACCGTCTCTTTCAAAGAAAGGATGCGAACTTACAAAAACTGCAACTTTAAGGTCACCTGCAGGACCACCGTTTGCACCTTTGTTACCCTCGCCTCTTATGTTGATTACCTGTCTGTCATCAATACCTGCAGGAACATTAACCTCAATTGTTGTACGTTTTGAAACTCTGCCTGCACCGTGACATTTATTACATGGTGAAGAAATGATTTTACCTTTACCGCCACAACGTGAACACTGTCTTGTTGTTGACATCACGCCGAAAGGTGTTCTCTGCTGAACATTAACCTGACCTCTGCCTCCGCATTCAGGACAGGTTGTGGGACTTGTGCCTTTCTGTGCACCTGAGCCACCACATTCGGTACATGTTTCAATACGTCCCACTTCAACAGTTCTCTTACAACCTTTTGCTGCTTCTTCAAAAGAAATTGTAACTCTTGACTGCAAATCTTCACCACGTCTCGGAGCATTGGGATTTGTCTGTCTTCCGCCACCGAAACCGCCACCGAAGAAACTGCCGAAAATATCGCCAAGGTCGAAGTCCATATCTCCGCCGAAACCACCAAAACCGCCTCCGGGTCCACCTGCACCGTAGTTGGGGTCAACTCCTGCATGGCCGAACTGGTCATAACGTGCTTTCTTTGTGCTGTCTGAAAGAACCTCGTAAGCTTCATTGACTTCTTTGAAGTTTTCTTCAGCCGTTTTATCACCGGGGTTCAGGTCAGGATGGTACTTCTTAGCCATCTTTCTGTATGCTTTTTTTATTTCATCATCTGAAGCACCTTTCTGAACGCCAAGCACCTCATAATAATCGCGTTTATCTGCCAAGTATATCGGCTCCTTTTAGGGCAACGCAAATAAATCTGAGCCCGTTTTTTACGGGAGTATTTTCGCTGACCCTGTGTTAGAATACTCGCAAATCCGTCAGGATTTGCTGTGTTTTATGCCTTGGTTCACCAAAAATCCTCTTCGTAAAAAATCTTCGACCAAAAAGGTAAATATTTTTATTGGATTTTTGGTTGTTGAGTGTGTAGAAAGGCTAACGCCTTTCAAACATGAAACGCCAAAAATACTTGAAAAGATTACCTTTTTGGCGTGTTCAGATTTGTCTGTGTTGCCCTACTCAGTTAAGTGACGAATCAAAGTATTTGATTCGTCACTCATTGATTATAACTTATAGTTATGAATAAATTATTACGGAATTATTCAACATCTGTATAATTTGCTTCTGTATACTCTTCACCGGGAGCCTGACCACCTGCAGCAGCATTGGGGTCAAAGCCTTCAGCACCCTGGGGATTTGCAGCCTTATAAATCTTTTCTGAGATTTCGTAGAACTTAGCCTGAAGTTCATCCTGTCTTGATTTGATAAGGTTGATGTCTTCACCCTTGAGAGATTCTTTAAGAGCTTCGATTTTTTCTGTAAGAGCTGCTTTATCTTCTTCGGGGAATTTGTCACCTTCTTCTGAAAGAAGTTTTTCACACTGGTAAACCATCTGGTCTGCACCGTTTCTGAGGTCAACTTCTTCACGACGCTTCTTATCTTCTTCTGCAAACTGTTCTGCTTCGTGAACTGCCTTTTCAATGTCTTCTTTTGACATGTTTGTTGAAGATGTGATTGAAATTGACTGTTCTTTCTGTGTGCCGAGGTCTTTAGCAGAAACGTGAACGATACCGTTTGCGTCAATATCAAATGTTACTTCAATCTGAGGAACGCCACGTCTTGCAGGCATAATACCGTCAAGGTGGAAGATACCGAGAGTTTTGTTATCTTTTGCAAATTCACGTTCACCCTGAAGAACATGAACTTCAACTGAGGGCTGATTGTCAACTGCAGTTGAGAAAATCTGGCTCTTCTTAACGGGAATTGTTGTGTTTCTTTCGATAATTTTTGTGTTGATGTTACCCATTGTTTCGATACCGAGTGACAAGGGAGTAACGTCGAGAAGAAGAAGTCCTTTAACTTCGCCGCCGAGAACACCTGCCTGAATTGCAGCACCCATTGCTACACATTCATCGGGGTTGATGCCCTTGAAGGGTTCTTTGCCGAGATATTTCTGAACAGCTTCCTGAACAGCAGGGATTCTTGAAGAACCACCAACCATAAGGATTTTGTCGATTTCTGATGTTTTGAGACCTGAGTCAGCGATTGCCTGACGAACAGGGCCCATTGTTGCTTCAACGAGTGATGCTGTCATTTCGTTGAACTTTGCTCTTGTGAGAGTCATTTCAAGGTGTTTGGGGCCTGTTGCATCTGCTGTGATGAAGGGAAGGCTGATCTGTGATGTTGTAACACCTGAAAGCTCAATTTTTGCTTTTTCTGCAGCTTCTTTAAGTCTCTGCATAGCGATTTTATCCGCACTTAAATCTATACCGTTTTCCTTTTTGAATTCCTCTATAAGATACTGCATGATTTTTTCATCAAAATCATCACCACCGAGACGGGTGTTACCGTTAGTTGCAAGAACTTCAAATATACCGTCACCGATTTCAAGAATGGATACGTCGAAAGTACCGCCACCGAGGTCATATACCATAATTTTCTGTTCGCCGTCTTTATCCATAC
>JAZRNJ010000149.1:0-10152 GCA_045648125.1 Acutalibacteraceae bacterium | reverse complement strand
GCATAAGCACGACCATCTGAAGTTTCAGATTTTGAATTTACTGTTGCAAAAGACTCGACGTCGATAAACTGAAGAGATGTTACAGCACTATCAACCTGTGCCACTGCACCTGCTGCGTAAGCATTAATTGCCTCTGAATTGATAACCGAAGTCTTATCAACACGACAATCATTAACAGTAATTGATGTTCCCTTACTATTACTTCTTGCAAAGCCTAAGAGACCTGCACCTGCAGATTTTGCATTAACAGTTGTGCCACTTACTCTTATCGCTTCAAGAGTAAGACTTCTGCTTGTTTCTGCATCAGAAGAAGTGCCGGGTTTATAAACTGCACCAACTGCACCACCTGATATGAAGGCATTAACAGTAACATTATTAACCTGGGCGTATTCATCAACAATTTCAATAGTATTGCCTTCAGCATCTATGTCCGTCTTAGTTGTACCTGTTATTGTACCACATGCCTGAGCCACAATACCGCCTGCAATATCTTCAGCATCATTACCTGAAGTTACAGTTGTGTATTCAACAACAGGAGCGATGATTTTTGAATTACTATCATCCATTATACCAACAACGCCACCTGCCGAGCCTTTAGTTGTTGTAACTGTTGAAGGTTTATCCTTTGTACCTTTGACAGTAACCTCTTCAACTGTAGAACCACCTGTAACAATACCAACTGCACCACCAACAGGTCCGTTTTCAGAAGTTGCTGTGCAACCCTGAAGGGTAACATCTGAAATTGTTGCACCGTTTGAAAGCTCACCTGCCACAACACCTGTACCTACTGTTGTTGTGCCACCATTTACAGTACAGTCGATGAGAGTGAGGTTTTTGACAGAACCACCATTAATTTTACCGAAGATACCTACAGGAGTCTGTGAGGAATCCTTGCTTATATTATAACCGGTAATTGAATTACCGTTACCATCATAATGACAGTTGCCGAGGTTGATATCAAATATCGGCATTGTTTTGTCATTCATATCAAAAGACTCTGTCTGTTCGAAATAAACAGGGCTTTCTTCACTTCCTAAAGTTGAGAAAATGGGAACAACAACTGCAAATGTATCAGCATCAGGAACTTTAATTGGTTCACTGATAGAACCTTCGCCATCAGCATTCATACCACATATTGCCTGAATACCAATCTTGAGACCGTTAGTGTAAGCAAACTCAAGGTAGGCAACACCAAACTCTACACCTTCGATCTTAAACTGACGATAAGCTGCATCATCTAAACCTTCAACGTAATTAGGATTGTTTTTTACGACAAAAACATTTTCATTTGAAGATGTAATGCCGGTTATTGTTTTTCCTTCTTTGGTAAGTTCAAAAAATTCATCATCAATTACGAATCCGAAAGGATTACCATTGCCTTTGTTTGCATTAAGGACGGAAGTAAAGGTCTCTGAGAATTCGTATTCTCCTGAACCAAAATATTGATAAAGCTGTTTAGGATCCTTTGACTCAATACCGTCAATTATGATACTTACAGGAATCTTAACACGAGAACCTTTATTATTGTAGTTATAAACTACCTGATTTATATCATATACAGTTGGATAAATGCTGAGATTCTCGTCTGTATAAACTGACAATGCTTCTGCTGCAGAGAATTTACCCTCGGTTTCTGCTTTTCCCTGATAATAATTTATAACCGGATTACCATACAGTTTAAGATTGCCTGTCATATAAGATGAGTAGAAAATCTTATTAACAATTCTTGAAGAGTATTCTAAAGGTTCACCAAATCTGTCTGTGTCCGGGAAAGGAGGATTTACAACCTTGCCATTTGCATCTTTGTCTGCACTACCTTCTATTGAACCGAAGATAATACCTGCACGTTCTGATAATGTATCAATTTTTGCAGATATAATACAATCGTAAACAATCGAATTCTTAAGCATATTAAGATCCCACTGTGTTGATGCAAATTGACCCACAATACCACCTACGTTGGTTGAACCTGTAACCACACCACCTGCAGTTAAATTCTTAACCTGAATCTGAGGTTCATTGCTGTCAGCATTCATAACTTTTGTATTAGTACCGATAACACCGATTACCGCACCTGCACCTGATATTGTCATATTATCAGATGATACACTTTCTACCTTTTGAATTACCTGTGCAAAGGTGGAACCTTCCGAAATGATAAGGTCATTACCGCTTGTTTGTTCGTTAATAGCACTACCGACCATACCGCCTGCACAATAGAAAGATATAACTGAAGACTCATTATCAACTGTACAGTTAGTAATATAATGATTACAGTGTCGTGTTGACTGACCGGTAATACCACCTGCAATACCACGAAGACGAACTGCGTCTGATATTTCTTTCTCGTCCGCAACAACGTTGGATATATCAGAATTTGTAACTTTTATTAACTCAATTGTAAGATCGTCGCCTCGTGAATTCTCATCATTGAATTTAATACCTGAACCAACAACACCACCTGCAACAACACCAAGAACTGTTACATTATTAACTTTCGTATAAGTTTCAGGTTCGATAATATTGTTTGCATTTACATGTTCGTATGTACCTGAAATTTTTCCCGAATACATACCTGCAATACCGCCGGATATACCTTCACCCGCCGCAGTAGATTCACTTTTTACTATAACGTTTTCAACTACAGAATTAATAATCGAGCAACCTGTTGCGTCTGCCTTAGAGCAACCAACAATGCCACCTACATAATGCGAACCTGTGATTGTGGGCAGAACTTCTTCTTCGCCACTATCATCAACAACACCAACAACTGAAACATTTTTAAGTTCAACGTTTTTGTTTGCCTGACCCACAATTCCGCCAACTGCACTATTGCCGATTACGCCTACTGCAATATTCACAGTACCTGTAACCTTAACATTTTCAACAATAGTTTTGCCTTCATCATCAATAGTGCCATTATTGTCAGCATCAACACCAGGATCACCATCAGCTACACCTATCAAGGCGCCTGTTATCTGACCCAAATAATTATTATTTCCTGGATCAGCTGAAATAATTTTTACGTTTTCAAGCTCAAGATTTTTAATTTCAGCGCCATAGGTATAACCAAAGAGACCGAGTGCATCGGAATATTCTGCATCTTCACCATAATCTGAACTAAATGCATAATTTTCTTTATTTTTCGGGTCATTAATTATCAGATTACTGATTTTATACTGGTTATTACCATCAGTCACAAATGTGCCTTTGAAAGGTTCATCCTTTGTACCGATAGGAGCAAAAGCTTTATCATCAGACAACACTTCTGACATATCAATATCGTTCATCACTTTATAGTATGCACTATAGTAATGCTCCGGATCAGTAAAATGAGGATCTCTATATGTTGAAGTATTTACAGGATTATCATGATGCTGTTTGATTGCAAGAAGGTCCTCCGGTGTATAAATGAGATATGGTTTCTCTTTTGTTCCTTCACCATCAAATTTATGTTCTGCCTTTACTTTGACAGTAAAGCCTACATAAAACTTAACTGTTTCACCATTGACATTACCTGTGTAGGTAGTTTTAACAATAGCTTCACATTTTTTACCAAAGGTTTGAATACCAACGTCAGTAAGTTTATTATAGGTAACACTAGTAGTACCAGTTTTTGAACTACACCCTATAAGAATTTTGTTAGGGTCGTTTATACTTGTATCAAACGCATTTTCTCTATTAGCCGGAGGTTGGAAATTATTATCATCTCCATCAGGGATTTCAGGCGTATTATGAACAGAAAAACGAGGTTGAGCTTGGGCAGAAGCAATTGTCAAGGGATTTAATGTATATGCAGTTTCTTTGTAAAATAAGTTTCCCGGATTTGTATTATAACCCTCAAATTCTTTACTAGTTATATACATATTAGGGCGCATTTCAATAACATTGGATGAACCAAGTGAGCCATCATTAGCGTCAGATGTAGTACGATCTTTATATCCAACAATTGAATACATAGTTACTGTATAAGCTCTATTTTTTATTGTTGCATTAGTAATATTAGTAGTTGTAAGATCCACAAGCAAACCGTCTGTCCAGTTTTTACCCTTGTTAGCATCTTTACCGCCTGCTGTTTCGGCGATGTTACCAAAAAGAGGTTCTTTATTATTAAGTGATGAGAAATAAAGATTGTTAACCAACACAGACGAACTGTCATCTGCAAATGAGCCTACATAACCAATTGCAATACCTTTTACCACTGCAAGGTTTTTGCTTGAGAATTTAGTGGTTACATAAGAGTCTGTTATAAGGTTTGCACCAGTATGAGCGTTTGCGCTATTCATACCAATGATACCGCCGAGGTTTGAATTACCTTTAATTTCACCCTGTGAAAGACACTTTGAAATCTGAATACCTGATGTATCAAAACCTGAACTCAATCTACCGATAATTCCGCCTGCAGCATCAGATTGTGAACCTTTTCGGCCTGTTGTTTCAATTACACCAAGGTTTGTGCAATTTGTTATGGCAAGTTCACCTGCTGAGAACTGTGAATATATTGCACCTACAATACCACCTGCCACAGGAGCTTTTACAGTTGTATTTTTACTCTTATTTTCATCTTCTTTATATACAGTAATCTTACAATTGCTTATTACCTTTTTGCCATTATATGGCTGCTGTTCATATCCGTTTATAATGGCAGTAATACCACCTGCTATATCAGGTGCTGTAATTTCACAGCCTTCTACAGTACAATCTGATATTGTTGCTGTGCCATCAGTATTGATAATACGACCAACAACACCTGATGCACACTCACCTGTTACTTTTGAGGTTCTTACTGTAGTATCTGAAATTGAACCACCATATATAGCTGCCACACCTGCCAAAGACGCTTTGTTTTCACGTAAACCAGCTTCTGTAGCTACAATTTCTGAACCTTCGACTGTACAGCCTGAAATTGTATTGTCTATGTTTGAGGCATAACCAACCATACCGCCAATGCCGTAGCCCTTGGCAGAAACAGTACAATTTTTTACAGTACAATTTGTAATATCAGCGGCTCGTGTAGTATTTCTATCAGCACCGATGCCACCAACAATCGCACCAATGTAAACCTGGTCATTTGATCTACTTGAAGTAACAACTGTATTTTCTACAATGCAGCCTGAAATAGTTGTTTTTACTGACACCTTATCTTTTTCGGTAATTGCACCAACAAGTGCTCCCACATTCTTTTCACCAATGATTGATGAATTTTTAACAGTACAATTTTCAACAATCGCATAATCCTGAATTGTACCGATAAGAATACCCGAATTCGATCTGCCATTAACAACATTTGTATTATCGAGATTAATGTTTGTTATTTTAGCCGGATTTTCACTATCAAGCGATCTCACATATCCGAAAAGACCTTCGCCACTATTTACTTTGCCATCGTATGTGAGATTTGAAACAGTATAACCTTGACCATCAAATATGCCCATAAAGGGAAGTGAACTATCGCCAATGGGGTTAATTGAAAGACCTGCCATGTCTATGTCAGCGCCAAGTTTAATCTTTGTGCTTGGGTCTTTGTACAAAGGTTTACCGGTGCTAAGATCAAGGTCATTCTGTTTATCCGCAAGAGTATAAAGCTGTTCTGCAGTACTGATAATATACCATCCGTCTACTTTACCAAATGCCGAACCACTACGTACAACAAGTTTAGTGACAAGACCTGTCTCTTTGTGTCGTACATAGAGAGTTACACTCGCTGAACTTTCCTGACCCTCTTCCGGTGCAGGAAAATCAAACGTTGAAGTAGAAACATTAATTTTTCCGTTTTCCAAATTATAACCAATTATACCAAGGCTGACAGTATCAGCTGACGCTACAGAAGCAGAATTAAAACCATTTGCATCAAATACAAAACGGTCAAAATTTTCAATAGTATCAAGGAAAATACCTTCGACTTCACCGGATACAATCTTCATAGTAATATCCTTGAGTTCTCCTGATTCTGTTTCTTCCTGGAAAGTCCACTGTTTACATGTACCTGTGAATGAACCAGCCTTTATACCGGTCATAACACCGGCTACTGTTGCACCCTTTGATTCTTCATTGTAAAGATATGAAGGTGAATAGAAACAGTTATTGATGTTTGTTTCTGAACTGTCTGATTCAATATTACCTGCAAAAATATTACAGGTTTTAGCATCATAAGAACCGTTTTTCTTAACAATACCACCTGTTGCATAACAGTTCTTAATCTCACCGCCGTTCAAAGACTTGATTGTGCTTACAAATACTGCAAGGTTCTGAAGATCTGACCCCTGAGCACGTACAACAATGTCAGAACCACAGTTGTCAATAACAGCAGCTTCTGCATCAATTACACCGATAAAGCCTGAAACACCGCTATATGATGTTTCCACACCTGTAATTATATCTCCGAGTTCCTTATTTTCGTTACCTGCCTCAACTGCACTGTATGTTGACGCAACATAACAACCATACATACGTGTATTGCCGTAAACAGCCTTTGCAAAAAGACCTGTATCACCTTCTGTAGGAACAATAGCAGAAAGTGTACTACCGAACGTAACACTTATGTTACTAACATTTGCATTACAGAGGTTGCCAAATAAACTTGAAAAACTTCTTACAGTTGTATTGGTGATAATATTAACAGTAAGGTTTTTAACTACACCATTGTTTGCTGACGCAACATCTGACTGACCATAAATTCCTTTGAATAATGGCTTGTCAGTATTCAGTATTAATGTATTGCCATCAAAATCTACAGTTCCCCAGAATGTTGCAGGAGTAGACACCAGATATGAGCTACCTGACAGAGTCAGTTCTGATGCGATTTTAAAATGACCTGCGGGAGCGTAATAGAGAAGATTGAAATCTCTGTGAGTTGACAGGATATACGGATCATTTTTTGTGCCTTCACCGGGATCTGCTGCTGCATCAGAGCCTAAATTAAGTACACCGAATTCCATAGGCTCATTTTCGAGAACTGTACCATCAGGATTTGCACCAACAGTTGATGGAAGTTTAATTTCGACATCATAGTTAATCAGTGTTCTTGTAGCATCACCTGTTCTTGTGAGTGTATAATCCATTCTTTTTTTATCACTTGATACAGAAACATTACAATTCAACTGACTTTCCTTGACACGGAAATTACCATTTACAGTAAAATCTCTTGAATTGAGACCCCATCCTGAAAAACTAAAACTACTTGTGCTAACGCTGAATTCATTGTTATTTGTATCAGTTTTATGATTCACAATAGCATAAGGCCTTGTGAATATAAGGTCGCCCTGAGCCTCACCTGTTGCACCATAAGAAACAGATGAAGGTCTTGAAGATATAATTGATGAATAGTATACTGCCTTGATTTTGTTTTTCTTGTATGCATCGTCGCCATTAAAACCGACAATTGCACCAAGGGGCACTTTTGATTCAATAATTTTTACAAGAGCATAACAGTTTACTACGCTGAAGGTTTCATCAGTTGAACCATAACCAACAATACCACCGATGTAACGCTCAACCTGATAAGCTGTGCCTTCACCTGCAGTTGAACCTGTTGCAATACATTTTGTAATGCCGTATGTAGTTTCACCTACTATACCACCGTACGTTGCACCGTCAGTTGCATCTGCGAAATAAACACCGATATCTGTTGCATTACAAGACTGAATGTCACCGGTGTTTTCACCTGTAATACCACCTGCAGTCGCATTTCCGGGTATAAGAATGTTATATCCATCAGATGTTGCTTTTTCGCTTGATTTGAAGTTACCTTCAACTTTTGCATTGTAGATACGTCCTTTGTTGCTACCTGCAAGGAAACCTATTGCATCTGCACCTGTTACACTACCCTTAATAACTTCGCAATAATATATACCACGTGTAGGATAGTTTCTCTCAGTTATGTTAGCACCTACAAGACCACCAACATGATTTTTACCTTTAACAGTTACATTTGCAGCACGGAATTTATTAATGTAACCTCTGTTCTGTGCAACAAGAGCACCTGCATATGATCTGTCTGTCAGGATTGACACATTATCCAACGATGCCTCATTTCCTGCATACTTTGTTTCGTTATTAATTCTGCCATCAGAACTATTATCAACAATACAGCCAACACCTGCATATGCACGTAAAGAACCTGCCATAAGGTAAGAATCAGGATCTTCAGAAGTATTGTCCATAGTGAGAGTGATATTTTTGAATACGCAGTTATTTATCTCGCCTTCATTTTTAAGAATAATACCTGTTGCATATGAATAGCCAAAATTATTTGTTATTTTGATGCCCTCAAAAACCACATTGCTGATTGAAGAATTTGAATTGACATAACCAAAAATGCCAAGTGCATTATAAGAGTTACTTGTAAAATCCAGACCTCTGATTGTATTACCTGCACCGTCAAGGTGGAAGAAGTAATTATCAGCAGAATAATCGGATTGAGTGGGATTAACAGAAACAAGTGAACCTACTATACCGTCAGTTTCTCTGTTGCTGTAATCACTGCTGACGATACCGCTAAGATCAATATCATTAACTAATTTGAAATATTTCAGCTTGTTACCGGGCTCTGAAATCTTCTTGTTCATTTCAAGGAAGTCTTCAACTGAGTTAATCTGGTAAGGATCAGTCTGTGAACCGCTACCTTCCATTTTGCCACCCTTGTTATCTTCGGGTGTTTCAACCACGGTTTCTTCTTCTCCTACAAAGGGAGGAAGAGTTGTAGTCTCATCCTTGACTGTAGTTGAAGGGGTTACTGCAGGTTTTTCAGCAAGAATTGTTGTTGATTCTGCTTCTGTTTCTTTTTCCGTTGTTGTTTCAGCTTCAGTTGTGCCGGAGGTTGCAGACTCTGAAGTTGAAGGAAAGGTAGTTTCAGGAGCGTTTGTTACAGTTTCATCTGAGTCCACAAGCGCGGAGGTATATTCACTTGTAGTGTACTCTTCTGAAGCTGCGAGTGCAGTGTATACACCGGTTGAGGATAAAAGAATCCCCCCGGAAAGAATCAAGGCTATTAACCTTTTAGTTAACCTTTTGTCCATTTTAAAATACCTCCGTGATTTCAAAAGTTTCAACCTTGATTCATTTAACAGGTGTTCATACACACTATGTAAATTTTTGAGTTTGAAACTTGATTTTTTGCAAATTCCTTAAAAAATCAAGGATTTTCGCAATGCTGTAAAGTGATTTAACTTTACGAAATATATGTTAATGTAAAGTTTGGTCACTCTACAATTTGTTATTCAGCATCAGCTTCTGGTTTACTGCTATTTTTTGTTTTTTCCTGAGCTTTTTTAGCTTTTTCCTTTTCTTTAGCAATTCTTGCCTTTTCTTTAGCTAATGCATCTGCTTTGGCTTTGGCAATACGTTCTTTTTCTTTCTGTTTTGCCTTCTGCTCTGCTTCTTTAGCTTTTTGTTTTGCTTTTTCAGCAGCTATTTTTTCTTTCTGCTTCTGTTTTGCAAGTCTTTCTTTTTCGAGCTGAGCCTGTTTTTCTTTTTCTGCTTTTTCCTTGGCTTTTGCTCTCGCAGCAGCTATTTTTTCTTTTTCTGCCTGAATTGCTTTCTCTCTTGCCGCTTTAATTTTCTCTTTTTCTTTTTCCTTACGTTCTTTTTCAAGAGCGTAAGCCTTTTCCTTGGCTAATCTTTCTTTTTCTTTCTGTTTTTCTTTGGCTGTAGCAGCTTTTTCTTTTGCTTCCTGCTCAGCTTTCTCTTTAGCCAATTTTGCTTTTTCTTTTGCCTTTGCAGCTTTTTCACGAGCTTCTTGTTCAGCTTTTTCACGAGCTAATCTCGCTTTTTCTTTTTCTCTTGCTGCTTTTTCACGAGCTTCCTGTTTTGCTTTTTCAAGAGCAATCAATTCTTTTTCTCTTGCAAGACGTGCTTTTTCTTTTTCCTTAGCCTTACGTTCTTTTTCAAGAGCTTCAGCTTTTGCTTTTTCTATGCGCTTTTTCTCAAGTTCTTTTGCTTTACGCTCTCTTTCAAGCTGAAGTGCTTTTTCTTTTGCAATACGTGCTTTTTCTCTTTCCTTAGCCTTACGCAGCCTTTCTGCTTCCAAGGCTTTCTCTTTTGCAATGCGTTCTCTTTCTTTCTGCTTTGCAATACGTTCTTTCTCTTTGGCTGCAGCAATTTCTTGCTGTTGTCTGAGTTTTGCAAGACGTATCTTTTCTTTTTCTCTCTCTC
>JAZRNJ010000148.1:0-15791 GCA_045648125.1 Acutalibacteraceae bacterium | reverse complement strand
TAAGAACTGAAAGCCGACATTTCATCAAAAATCTTTTCTGCCGCCTTTTCGCTGACACCGTTATTTACGGCACCTGTACAGATAACCTTGCCCTGCTCATCCTTTTGTCCGTAAATAAATGCCTGTTTTTCATTTTTCATTACGTCGTGTTTTTTCTTGGACATAGCACGGCGCACAATATCTGCCCTTCCAAGTGAATAACCTGCAAGGGTTCTGAAAATCTGCATAACCTGTTCCTGATAAACAATACACCCGTAAGTAACATCAAGAATGCTTTTAAGCAAAGTTGTGGAATATCTCACTTTTTTAGGATTATGTCTGTTTTCAATATAAGTGGGAATAGATTTCATAGGTCCGGGTCTGTAAAGAGAAATTACAGCAATGATATCTTCAATAGAATCAGGCTTCAGCTGTGTAAGAACATTTTTCATGCCACCTGATTCAAGCTGAAATACACCGTCAGTAAGACCTTTTGAAAACAATTCGTAAGTTTTTTTATCTTTTAAATCAATTTTTTCAATATCAAAATCAGGAATTCTTCTCTGCACCATTTTAACAGCATCGTCAATAACAGTAAGATAACGAAGACCGAGAAAATCAATTTTCAGAAGACCTAATTCTTCAAGAGTAGTCATTGTAAACTGCGTTACAACTGAATTATCATTAAGTGCAAGTGGCACGTAACTATCCACAGGGTCACGTGTAATTACAACACCTGCTGCGTGAGTTGAGGCATGTCTCGGCATACCTTCAACGCTTTTTGCAGTATCAACAAGAGTTTTGACTTCTGCATCAGAATTATACAATTCAACAAGCTCAGGTGTTGATTTAAGGGCAGACTCAATTGTGATATTAAGTTCTCTCGGAATAAGTTTTGCAACTTTATCCACATTTGCATAGGACATCCCCAATGCTCTGCCAACATCTCTTATTGCAGCTCTTGCTGCCATTGTACCGAAAGTTACTATCTGTGCAACATGGTCAGCACCATATTTATCAATAACATAATCAATTACCTGAGGACGTTTTACGTAACAGAAGTCAACATCAAAGTCAGGCATTGTAACACGTTCAGGATTAAGAAATCTCTCAAAAATAAGACTGTATTTCATAGGGTCAATTCCCGTAATGCCGATACAGTATGCAGCAAGTGAACCTGCACCGGAGCCTCTGCCGGGTCCTACGGGGATATCGTGACTTTTGGCATAGGAAATAAAATCGTTTACTATGAGATAGTAATCTGTATACCCCATTTTTTCAATAGTTTCAAGTTCATAAAGAAGTCTTTCTTCATATTCTCTGGGATAGTTCTCGCCATATCTTGCACGAAGTCCGTCGAAACACTGATTTTTAAAATACTCAAAATGATTCTGATTATTAGGCACTTCAAAATGAGGAAGTTTCGTGTTACCAAATTCAAAATCAAGATTACATTTGGAGGCAATTTCTTCAGTTCTGTTGACTGCATCAACATCGTCAGGAAACGCCTGACACATTTCATCATAACTTTTAAGGTAGAATTCATCTGTTTCAAAACTCATACCCGTAGGAGTGCCTACAACGTTATTAGTCTGAATACAGAGAAGAACCTCCTGAATTTTTGCATCTTCTTTTCTGATGTAATGTGTATCATTAGTAGCAACAAGAGGTATTCCCGTTCTTTCGGATACAGTTCTCATACCACTCACAACACGCAATTCATCCTGAAGAGAGTGATTCTGAACTTCAAGGTAAAAATCTTCACCGAAAATATTCTTATACCACATTGCACTCTCTACTGCACCGTCAATATCGTTTGCAAGAATTGCTCTGGGGATTTCACCTGCAAGACAGGCAGACAAAGCAATAAGTCCCTCATGATATTTTTCAAGGAGAGACTTATCAATTCTCGGTTTCACGTAAAAGCCTTTTGTCCAACTTTCAGAAACCATTTTTATAAGATTTTTATACCCTGTTTCGTTTTTACAGAGCAAAACAAGGTGATATCTTTCTGTATCAAGACCTTTTTCTTTCTGTTCAAGACTACGTGAAGCGACATAAACCTCACATCCGATAATAGGTTTGATGCCTTTTGATTTTGCTTTTTTATAAAAATCAATAGCACCGTACATTACACCGTGGTCAGTAATTGCAAGGGATGACTGCCCTATCTCGACAGCGCGTTCAATAACATCGTTAATTTTACAAGCACCATCAAGTAAGCTGTATTCACTATGAAGATGTAAGTGAGTAAAACCCATTCAATTCACCCTAATTCATCTGCAATTTTTATAAGTTTATTCAGTCTGTGATTTACACCTGAACGTGAAATTTCGCCACCAAGTTCGTTTCTTATTTCATCAAGAGACATATCAGGGTTTTCTTTTCTGATAATTGCAATTTCTTTCAACTGAACAGGCAGCCATGAAAGCCCTTTGACTTTTTCTATTTTTTCAATTGCCGTAATCTGCGCCATTGCAGCATTTACGGTTCTTGAAATATTCGCAGTTTCAAAATTAATTTTTCTGTTTATTTTGTTTCTGACATCTTTCATCATCTTCACGCCCATAAGTTCAAGTGAACTCGACTGTGCACCGATAAGAGTCAGAAAATCTTCAATATTTTCGCTGTCTTTAAAATAAACAACGTAAGAATTGCCTCTCTCAACAATTTTGGGAGATAAACCCATGTCCCCTAAAAGTGTAGCAAAATCATTAGTAATTTTAAGAAAAGGTATAACAAATTCAAGATGATAGTTTTTCATAGGGTCTGCAATTGTGCCACAAGAGAGAAAAACCCCTCTGAGAAATGCAGCATAACAACAGTCATCCTCAAAATTTGCCCTGTTGATTCTGAGCGTGACATTCTGTTTGCTTTGACCGAAGCTTTTCATAATTTTATCAATATCGCGTGGAAATGTAACCGATAAAGAATAATTACCGGCTTTTGTTTTTGTAAGTCTCGGCTTCACTTCGGTACACGTTTTGCAGAAATGAGAATATGCATTTGCAACATTCTTGTTCTCGGTAAGTAAACCGATTCTGTTTTGAGAATAGTATTTTCCGAAAAGGAGCATACCATAAGCCTCTGCCCTCATACAACAATCAGACAAATCAGTAAGCAGAGCTAATTCACTTTTTACATCCTGTGAAAATGACATAGTATCCCCCTGATTATTTAAGACAATCTCTGTGATGAACTGTTGTTCTGTAGCCTAAAGAATCCATAAAATCGTTAAAAATTTCTGCGAAAGTTACTGAACGATGATGACCGCCTGTACATCCGAATCCAATTACTATCTGACTTTTACCTTCAAGTTTTGAAAGCGGAAGAATAAAAAGAATAAACTCTTCCAGCATTCTTTTCATTTTTTGACTGTTTTCATCAGCAAGAACAAAATCTCTTACTTCTTTATCAAGACCTGTTTTATGTTTTAATTCCGGCACGTAATAAGGGTTGACAAGACCTCTCAGGTCGAACACAAAATCGCAGTCTCGTGGAATACCATGCTTATATCCGAATGATATAAAATGCATTACAAATGAATTTTCAGGTCTCGAGAGAAATGTATCTTTGACCCTGTTTCTGAGTTGTGAAACCGAAAGGTTTGTGCTGTCAATTACAATATCCGCTACGTTCTTTGTAGACTGCAGATACATTCTTTCAACAGAAACAGCATCAGTAACAGATAAAGTAGAATCCCTGCTCACAAGAGGATGCAGACGTCGTGTTTCTTTATATCTGCGGATAAGCACATCGTCATCTGCATCAATAAACAATGTTTTGAAGTTATAATCAGTTTTCTTAGCCTCATCCAGAACATTGATAAGATTTGAAAAAGAAAGTCCTGCACGCATGTCAATTACAACGGCAACTTTTTCTGCTTCATTACCGTTTTTTAATTCATCAAGAAAAGCAAGGAGAAGATTAGGCGGAATATTATCTGCACAAAAATAGCCGATATCCTCCAGAGCATTGACTGCATTTGATTTTCCTGCTCCTGACATACCTGTAACAATCAAAACATCCATCTTTTAAACACCTACACCAATTTAACTTCCGTTTCGAGCAAAATACCCTTTTGTTCAAGAACTTCATCACGAACAAATTCAATAAGGTCTTCTATATCCGATGAAGTAGCATTACCTTTGTTAATTATAAATCCGCAATGTTTTTCGCTGACCTGAGCACCACCGATTGATTTTCCTCTCAGGCCACATTCTTCTATCAGTTTTCCCGCAAAATAACCTGCAGGTCTTTTGAACGTACTTCCTGCACTTGGATATTCAACAGGTTGTTTATCCTTTCGGCGTGCCATCAGTTCATTCATTTTATTTTCAATTTCAGTTTTACTGCCTTTTTCAAGTTTAAAAATGGCAGAAACAATAATCTTTTCGCTGTCACAAAATACGCTGTGTCTGTATGATAAATTCATTTCATCTGCAGAAAGAGTACCTTTTTGACCATCAAAAGTAACATAGTCGCATGAAACAGCAACGTCTTTCATTTCTCCGTCGTAAGCACCTGCATTCATATACATAGCACCACCGACCGTTCCCGGAATTCCATAAGCGAATTCAAGACCGGTAAGACTGTTTTCCAATGCAAAACGACACAATTTCATCAGACTGCATCCTGCCTGACAACGAATAGTTGTATCATCAAGAAGCTCAATTTCATCAAAACCTCTGCCGATATGAATAACAACATTATCAATACCCTTATCGGAAACAAGAAGATTTGTTCCGTTTCCGATAATAAAGGGTTTTATTTTTTCTTTTTTACAAGTTTCAACAACTTTATAGAGGGATTTTTCGTTTTTAGGACAAAGCATTACTGCCGCATTTCCCCCTGTTTTGAAACTTGTGTACATCTTCATCGGGACATCCTTTTTAATTTCGCATTCAATTCCGTCATGAAAATTGAATATTTTTTCAGAATATTCCATGAAAACCTCCGTGTGATTTATATTTTATCTTTCAAGAAGTGCTGCACCGATGATACCTGCATCATTTTTAAGTTCAGCAACGCAAATCTTTGTGCTTCTGTCGAACTGCTTATTATAAACTTCTTTGCGTACCATTTCTGTAAGAGGAACAATAAGATTATCCTTCTCGTTACTGATACCGCCGCCAACACAAAGAACCTCAGGCTGAAGTGCATTGATAATATTAGCAACACCGATTGCAACGTACCAAATGTATTTTTCAACAACTTCTTTACCTGCCTGATCACCTTTTCTCATAGCATCCCATGCAGTTCTGCCACTTGCTTTGTTGATATCTCCACCTGCAAGTTCCCACATAACGCTGTCTTTGTTTTCAAGCATTTTTTCTTTAGTCTGTCTGATAAGTGCTGTTGCTGAAGCATAAGCCTCCCAACAACCTTTTCTGCCACAGTTACACTGAATACCGTCAGCTATAATTACAGTATGACCACATTCACCAGCAGCATCACCAGAACCTGTTACAAGTTTACCGTCAATGATAATGCCACTGCCGACACCTGTACCGAGAGTAACAGCAACAAGGTTCTTACAGCCGTTACCTGCACCTGCATAAGCTTCACCAAGTGCTGCACAGTTAGCATCATTATCAATATAAACAGGTCTTCCCCCAAGTCTCTCGCTGAGCATATCTCTTGCAGGCACCATATGAAAATCAAGGTTATTTGAAAACTCAATATTACCCGTAGTTTTGTTAATTGAACCGGGAATACCGACACCGATACTTACAACATCATCAAGAGTAAGTTTCGCATCATCAAGAGCGATATTTACTGCTTTTGCGATATCATCAAAAATTTCTGCAGCAGGTCTGGGAGCATTTGTTTTTACTGTTCCTCTGCCAACGATATTGAATTTTTCATCAATAACGCCTACTGCTATGTTTGTTCCTCCAAGGTCTACACCAATTTTATACATTTTAATTACCTCCGTAATATATTTATTGTTTTATATTATGATTTCTGCCATGTTTCAAGTTCATTTTCATCAGGAATGATATCAGCCATACCGAGACTATGAAGAAGTTCTCTTGCTGCATTATAACCCATTTTTTTCTGACGGTTATTCATGGCTGCAGCCTCAATGATAATTGAAAGGTTTCTGCCCGGTTTTACAGGCACTGTTGTTACGGGAACATCAACGCCGAGTATGTTCATTTTCTCATCATCAAGACCTAAACGGTCATATATTTTTGAGTTATCCCACAATTCAAGCTGAACAACCATATCAATTTTTTCTGTCAGTTTTACAGAACCCATACCAAAAAGTCTTCGGGCATTGATTATACCAACACCTCTGAGTTCAATGTAGTGTCTTATGTTATCAGGCGCTGAACCTACAAGTGTTTTTTTAGAAACACGTCTTATTTCAACAGCATCATCAGCAATAAGTCTGTGACCACGTTTTATAAGTTCAAGTGCCGTTTCACTTTTACCTACACCACTGTCTCCGAGAATAAGCACACCTTCACCACTGACTTCCAGCAACACTCCGTGACGTGTAACACGAGGGGCAAGTTCGACATTAAGGTACGCAATAATTGTTGACATGCAAGGAGAAGTCTGGTCAAGGGTCATAAGAACAGGCACTTCATGTTTTTTTGCAAACTCAATGCAATTCTCAGGAACTTCAAGACCTCTTGTAATAATTATACAGACCGGATGTTTAGCAAAAAGATTTTCAAACTTTCTTTCACCTTCATCTTTAGGAAGACTTTTTATATATTCAAGCTCCGTAAGACCAATAAACTGTATACGCTCAGGGTCAAAATATTCTTCATACCCGCAAAGCAGAAGGCCGGGTCTGTTAACATCAGCAGATGAAACGTAAATATCTGAAGCTGCCTTCGGCATATAAAGCACTTCAAACTTATGATCCCTGATAATTTTTTCAAGGGATACTGTATACTTTTGCATCATATTTTCACATCCTAAAACATTATCTGCAGGGTAACGACAATCGAACCCTGCACGCCTGAAATTAAAACCTTTCGGCGTATCAAGGCGTTTTTCGCCTTGATATACGACAGTATGTCTGCGACAAAAAGCCACCTTGCTCCACCAAAATCTTTTAAATTTCAGGTGTCAGCAGTTTTGTAAGACAGAAAAAATTTTCAATAACAAGGTAAAACTTGCAGGAATACTACCGTATTTCAAATGTTTTACTGCAGTTAGTGGAATTTTTGTCTTCCAAAACCGTACATGGTTCGAATGTCGCTACCCTAGTATTATAAACTATTTTTTCAGAAGTTCCAACACTTTTTTCCAAATTTACTAAAATATTTTTTAAAAATTTTCTTGCTTTTTCATTAGACTTGTGATATTATATTGTCCGTTGAGTATCTGCTGCTATGGCTCAGCAGGCAGAGCACATCCTTGGTAAGGATGAGGTCACCGGTTCGAATCCGGTTAGCAGCTCCAGAAAGCATCCGGAATCGGGTGCTTTACTTTTTATACAGGAGGTCACACAATGACAGTTGCTTTTTACACACTCGGTTGCAAAGTTAATCAGTACGAGTCTGAGGCTATGGCTGAACAATTAATAAAAAACGGCTACACGGTAGTCAATCACACTCAAAAAGCAGATGTTTTTGTTGTAAACTCCTGCACAGTTACTGCCTCAGGTGACCAGAAAACAAGACAAGCTGTCCGTAGATTTAAAAAGAATAATCCTGATGCATGTGTTGTGCTTACAGGTTGTATGCCTCAGGCATATCCTGAAAAAGCAAAAGAACTTTATCAGGCTGATATTATAATCGGAAACAAAAACAATGATACACTTGTGTCTGCTCTTGATGAATTCTTCAGTAAAAAAGAAAGACTCGTTAACATTGAACTTCATGAAAATCATGACCCTTTCAGAGGCACACTAATAACTGATTTTCAGAACAGAACAAGAGCCTTTCTTAAAATACAGGACGGATGTAACAGATTCTGTACTTATTGCATTATCCCCACTTCGCGTGGACGTTCACGTTCCAAACCTCTTGCAGATATAAAAAAAGAACTTGATGCTATTGCCAAAAAGGGATATAAAGAAGTAGTCCTTGTGGGCATCAACCTTTCTTCATACGGAAAAGATATCGGAGAAAAGTTCACAGATGCTGTAAAACTTGCATGTAACACTGAAGGCATTGAAAGAGTAAGACTTGGCTCTCTTGAACCTGACCACATTACAGATGAAGTTATTGAAGAATTATCTTCACTTTCTAATTTCTGTCCTCAGTTTCATATTTCACTGCAAAGTGGTTGCGATAACACTTTAAAAAGAATGAACAGACATTACACAGCCGATGAATATTTTCATCTTTGTGAAAAACTTCGTTCATCTTTTGATGAAGCAACAATTACGACTGATATTATGGTGGGATTTTCACTTGAAAGCGATGAAGATTTTGAAGAAAGTCTTGATTTTGCAAAGAAAATAGGCTTTGAAAAAGTTCACGTATTCCCCTACTCTGTGAGAACAGGAACAAGAGCAGAAAAACTTCCTCAGCTTGACAAATACATCAAAGAGGAACGAGCAAAACGCATGACCGAAGTCACAGAAGAAATCAGACAGAAATTTCTGAAAAATCAGATTGGAAAAACGGTTGAAGTTCTTATTGAAACAACAAATAAAAACGGTCTTTACGAAGGATATACAAAAAACTATACCCCTGTGCTGGTTAGTTGCACAGAGGATAAATGTTCAGAAATAATAAAAGTTAAAATCACTGATGTTCAAGGTGACTACTGTATCGGAGAGCTTGCATAAAGCTCTCTATTATTTTATTACAATATTTTCGGTTTTTTCAAGACCACAAGGCAAAACCTTTTCGCCACAAAGTGCAAAGACATCGGTTGCTTTTGACTCTGTTTCAAAAACATGCTGAGCTTTTTCATCAAGAGATTTTATATCTGAATATTTCATAACTACAGGCAAAGACGCTGTATCTCTTGCAATTTTCAGAATTTCCCTGCCGTTTTCATTAAAACCTATAACCCGTACATAAGTAACAGGTAAACTGACATCACTTTTAACTATATCAAGCAAAGCACAAAGGCAGATTCTTCTGATTCGGGAAAGCGTATACCGTTTAGTTTTAACCAGCTCAAAAAATTCATCAAGGGAGGTTGAGTTTTGTGCTGCAGAATAAAGTCTGTTTTCCATACCTTCCGAAACGTCAGGAAGATTTCTGAAATCTTCAGCTGTAAAGCTTCTTAGCTTTACGAGAATGGCTGTTTCAAGTTTTGTAAAGTCAAAAGCTTTACACTTATTTCTTATATCTTCAAAAATCTCGTCATCAGTTTCGGTTTTATTTCTGAGTTTTTCTCTTAAATCTGATGCTGAGTAATATCCGTCTTTTTCTTTGCCGTCATGTTCAGCACCAATTCTCGAAATTGTGAAAAAGTCAATATTTAAACCTGCTTTTTTACTTTCAGATATATACTCACAAGCAAGAATATTGTTAGGAGAAGAAAGAATTTTACCATATTCTTCTCCATATTTTTCACTGATAGCCATTTCTCTTGCCTGAGGAAAAGAAACACCTTCTTTAAGATATTTCTGAATTTCTTGTGAAAAATTATCTTCTGCAATGAAATCTGCAACTTTTATTAACTCATTAATATCTCCCGATTCACTGCCAAAAGCGATTTCATCAACGCAACCAAGCCCTTTTATAACACCAACACCACCGAAGGCAAATCTTTGTGCTGAAGCAGTTGCAAAAATAAGAGGATTTTCAACTACAAGGTCAACTCCGTTTTCAAGGGCAATTTTTGCTCTGTCCCATTTTGAAAAAACAGCACTTTCCCCTCTTTGAACAAAATTTCCGCTCATTACGGCAACAATATGGGTAGCACCGTTTTCACGCGCTTTGTCAATCAGGTACTTATGACCCTTATGAAAAGGGTTAAATTCAGAAATAATTGCAGTTATTTTCATTTTACGGCTATCCTTTCGCAAAAATAACTTGAAAAATCATACTATATAGTATATAATATTACAGTAATTTATTTTTTGCAAGTTAAAAGACAAATTTGGAGGTAAAAAAATGAAAGTTCTTGTTATCAATGCAGGTAGTTCATCACTCAAATATCAGCTTATTGATATGGAAACTGAGAAGATGATTGCAAAGGGTATTTGTGAAAAAGTTGGTTTTGCAGGTCAGATTGACGGCAAAACAGCTGACGGAAGAAGTTTCTTCTATGAAGTACCCCTCAAGAATCACACAGAAGCATTTGTTGAAGTTAAAAAGGCTCTTACAGAAGGCGATTGCAAGGTTATTGACGACCTTTCAGAAATCGCAGCAGTTGGTCACCGTGTAGTTCAGGGTGGTGCACTTTTCCAGAAGAGCGTTCTTATTGATGAAAAAGTTATTGAAGGTATCGAAAGTCTTTGCGACCTTGCTCCCCTTCACAACCCTGCACACATTCAGGGTATTAAAGCTTGTTTCGAAGTTTTCGGACCTGACGTTCCTGAAATCGCAGTTTTTGACAATGCTTTCCACAGCACAATGCCTGAAGAAGCATATACTTTCCCCATTCCTTATGAATATACAGAAAAATATCAGATCCGTCGTTACGGTTTCCACGGCACATCACACCGTTTTGTAAGTGCTCGTTGCGCAGAAGTTATGGGTAAAGACATTAAAGACCTTAAAATTGTTACATGTCACCTTGGCAATGGTTCTTCTATCACTGCAGTTAAAGGCGGTAAAGTTATTGATACAAGTATGGGTCTTACTCCCCTTGACGGTTTTGAAATGGGTACACGTTGTGGTGCTGTTGACCCCTCAGCAATTCTTTTCCTCATGGAAAAAGAAGGTTGGGATGCTAAAACAACAAGTGATGTTCTCAATAAGAAATCAGGTTATTTTGGTGTTTCAGGCGTTTCAAGTGTCGACCGTGACCTTCTCATAGCAATTGCTGAAGGCAACGAAAGAGCTGCACTTGCGAGAAAAATCCTCAAATATCAGGTTCGTAAAGTTATCGGTAGCTACATCGCAGCAATGGACGGCGTAGACGCTATCGTATTCACAGGCGGTATCGGTGAAAACACAACTGACCTTCGTGAAGATGTTTGCGAAAACCTCACATACCTTGGTGTTAAGTTTGATAAAGAAATCAACAATTCACTTATCCGTGGTAAAGAAGGCGAAATCAGCACAGCAGATTCAAAAGTTAAAGTATTCGTACTTCCCACAAACGAAGAACTTGCAATCGCTCGTGATACAAAAGAAATCGCAGAATCACTTTAATTTTAAACCAACAATAAACTTACAGCCAACTCGTAAAAGGGTTGGCTGCTTTTTATGCAAAATTATTTAATTACCATATTTTTTTGTTCAGTATTTCAGAGTTTCCCTATAGTTGCCTCAAAAGATTAAAAGCCTTGCTCTCAGCTTGAGAACAAGGCTTTCTTTATTTATAAAGTTAAAGATTATTTGCTCATTGCTTCCTGAACTGCAACTGCGCAAGCAACTGTCATACCAACCATGGGGTTGTTACCTGCACCGATAAGTCCCATCATTTCTACGTACAAGCTTCGCTTGTTACTCGCCTCTGCTACGCAGAGGCTCGAGGAAGCGGGAACTTCAGCCATTTTTAACCTACTAATAAAAACAATTAGACACATCATTATGCAGTAACAATGTACCCATCATGCTTTTTGCAACCTAATTATAAAACTATATCATCCAAAAGTCAATAAACAATCAAGTTGAAATGAACTTAGGTACAGCAATTATTCAAATTACAGTCATGTATGCATCAACTTTTAATAGACATGCTCGCTTCAAAAGCATCCGAAGAAATAGTGATTTCATAAATTCTCAAAGGCTAATTATACACTTCGAGAAAATCACCAACATGATATAATGACAGTGTCAGGTGAGGGAAACACAACACCAAGCCAAAACAAATTAATAAAATTTAGTGGCGACTATAAACGCAGAAAAATAATATGCTGGCGAGCATAGTACGCAGAAAGGAAGCAAATATGTTTATTAAAGAATCAAAGAAAGAAATCGTTTTAACAAAGGCAGAGTACAAAAAGGCAATGAAAGTTGGAACAGCAGAGTTTGAAGAATTACTCAAAGCAAAGCAGTTGTGTCCCTACGCAAAGATTATTATCAAAAAGACTAACAGCAAAGCAAATTATAAAAATCTCGATAAGAATTTTATTCTTGCTTATGTTGAAGCAAACGATGAAGAAAAGCTTGATAAATTCAAAAATCTATTTGATTCAATTGGATGTAGCTACTTCGACGAAGAAAAAAACGAAGTTAAAACTATCTCATTTTTCTATATTCGCGACCAGTTCTTAAATACATATCCTCAGTTTATGAATGAGAAAGATCGTCAAAAGTATGATAAGAAAAAAGCAAAAGAAAACAAAAGCACAACATCAGAAAAATCAAACGTAGTGGAAATTGATGAGGCAATTTAACTGAAAGGAGAAAAATAATGAACGGAATTAAAGTTGATATCGCCAAACGCAAAATTATAATCAATAAAACATTTTCAAAGAAGATGTCAAACACATCTTCCCCTGAATATCGTGAGTATGAACGAGTTGTTTCTCTAAATCCTACCTTTGAGGTTGAAATCAAGACACAAAAAACCTATGACCATGATAAATACAAAGGTCTGGGATATAAATTCATCGAGGCATATATTTACTGCCATGAACTCGATACAGAAAGTAGAAATGCCGTGTTTGCTGAATATGTTGAAGAAAGATGGAAAGCCTTGGGACATAGTGAGGGTTTTGCTGAAGTACGTGCATGGTTTCTTTACAAGTACCCTGATTTTGACAACATGTATTTCAAGCGCAAAGCAGAACCGCCCAGAAGTAAAGTTGAAGAATTAGTGAATTTTATTGCCAGCATAAACGGTATGAACTTCGTTGTTTCCTCTGAGAAGCAACTATTGACAGAATAAAAACATGAGGATTTATTATGAGCGAAGCAAAATTTTACTTTGAATGGCTTGGAGTTGAAAAGAATCAGTTCCGCATTCTTTCACTCCTTGCCCCCAAAGGAATATACAAAGGAACTCTCAGTGATATGTGCAGACAGCTTGACATCGCTGTTCAGACAAACAACAGAGAAAAGCTAAAATCAGACATTTCAGAACTGTCAAAAAACGGATATATAATGAGCAGTTTATGCGGGCGCACCTACAAACTGAAAGCTATCTCAAAAGAAACAGTTATACAAATCCCTAACAAATGGCTCAACAGAATAACCAGTCATGATTACAGTTCTGAAAATGTTTCTTGGCAGGCAGTTCTGAAGGTTCTACTATGGTGCTTTAATAACAAGACAAGTCCAATAGTAACAAGAAATGATATTGCGACAGCCCTTAACATCGGTATTGACACAGTTACATCAGCACTTAACGTCTTAGAAAAAGATTTCGGTGCTATTAAAAGAAAAATCGTCACCAAAAAAACGCAAAATGGCGAATATCGTTGTGACGGTCTTGAAATAACGACATGTGCATGGTGGAATTAAAAAAGAGTTACTTTTTCCTTCTTATAATATATTATTTATTACATGAGGGAAAAAGTAACTCTTTTGTCAAACTCAAATAATATTGTTTATGTAATTTTCAAATATAATGAAGGTATTACTTATTTGTTACAAAGTCGCAAAAGCGACTTTGTACAAATAAGCAATACACATACCAACTGAAAGGAGTAACGTTTATGATAAATCGAGACCCGCTTCCTGACTATTTCAAAGGGATGCATCTGAAAGGCTTCACCCCCTATTAGATATATGAAGCAAGCAGAAGAACCAACAGGAAGAAGATGAAAGAAAAATCCATTCTTGAAAAAGAGATTTTCGGATTTGTTAATAGCATGATGACGGTTGCAGTCAATGAAGCTATGAAAGACATTTTTGAAGATTGGAAATAAGATAACGGCAAACCAAGAGAGATAATCTCAGGGTTTGCCGTTTTTTTTCGTTTATATTCCTATTAGTTCGTCTGACGGTGAAAATGTTTTTTCATCATTCACGGTCATAAATCCGTTTTTAAACAAAAAATCGGTTTGGAATAATTGCGAGCCACGCAAAAGCACTAATGACAGTAAAAAATTTTTTCTTCCTGAAACCACACCCCACCTGTTCATGAAAAGGTGTTTCAAATTACTTGAACAAAAACGAGGTGATTTTCTGCGTTTTCCCGCCTCAGAACGGACAGTCTCAACTGTTCATGAAAACAGATGATTTTTTGCACACCTTATTCAGGGTCTTTTACATACTCAACCAAATCGCCCACCTGACAGTCCAAAAGCGAGCAGAGAGTATCAATAGTTTTCCATGATACCAATTCACCGTGTCTGATTTGTTGAAGGTATGATTGACCAATAAGTTTTTCCTCGCGGATTTTTGTTGAAGAATAACCTTTTTTCTTGAGTGCATCCATAATATCAATTTTGTATTGTAATGCCATGATTTAACACCACCTCTCCCATTGTAAGTATTCTATCATATTATTGCACTAAAAACAAGTGCTAATTTTGCACAAATAAAGCACTAAAAGTTAGTGCAATATGTCAATAGACAGCACTAGCTTTTAGTGCTATAATATATACAGTTGATAAACAACCACACAACATAACAAAGGAGAAATCAATCATGTCAAACAACGAAATCATTAAAAAAATCGAGGCTCTCACAGAATGGGAAACAATCATTGAGGATGCAAAAGCAGAGGCTGAGGCAATCAGAGATATGCTCAAAGAAGAAATGCTTCAGCAGAACACAGAAGAACTTGAAGCAGGAACATACATCATCCGTTGGACATCAGTTCTTTCAAACAGATTTGATACAACGGCATTCAAGAAAATGCATGGTGATATGTACAAAGAATTCACAAAACAGGTCAGCAGTCGTCGTTTCACAATCTGCTAAAAAACACCAACTGCCCCACGCAACAGTGGGGCAGTAAAAAAGGAGAAAGTTATGTCACACTTTATTGAACAGTTTTATTATGGAAATATTGAACCGCAGGAAAGTGCAACAGAGCTGAAATCAGACCTTAGAAAGAAGTTGAACGCACTGTCACAAACCGAAGAACAGCTTACCGCAAAATTAACCAATGCAGAAAAGGAACTGTTTGAAACATATATAAACCAATCAGGAGATTTCCTTTGCGTAGGTAATGCAAACAGTTTTATTGCGGGCTTCAGGCTTGGTGCTAAATTCACATACGACACATTTGTTGCTAATTGAAAGGATGCAGAACTATGAACTACGGATATGCAAGATGCTCAACCAACGAGAGCAAACAGGACATTGACCGCCAAATCAGAGAACTGAAGAAAGCTGGTGCAACAGAAATCTTCCTTGAATACGAACACGGCGACAGTGCAATAAAACAGGAACTTTCTTCACTGTTGGAACATGCTCAGGCGGGAGACACTGTATATACCCTTGAAGTGTCAAGACTTGCACGAAGCACAAAGCAACTCTGTGAAATTATTGAAACCGTCAGAGAAAAGAAACTCAGGCTTGTTATTGTGGGCAGTATTACTGTTGATTGCACAAACGGTCAGATTGACCCTATGACAAACGCATTCATTCAGATGTCAGGTGTTTTTGCGGAACTTGAACTTCGCATTATCAGAGAGCGTGTGCGGTCAGGAATGGCGAACGCAAAAGCTAAGGGGGCAAAAATAGGTCGCCCTCAGACTACCGCAGAACAAATCCCACAAATATTCTTCAGACACTATCCCGCTTTTAAATCAGGCAGTCTGAACATTTCAGAATTTGCAAGAGTTTGCGGTCTGAGTAGGAATACAATTTATA
>JAZRNJ010000147.1:0-11462 GCA_045648125.1 Acutalibacteraceae bacterium | reverse complement strand
TGAGCATGGTTCTTGCAATTCTCATGGTTGTATCTGTTTGTAGCGTCGGATTCACAGCAAACGCTGTGGACGTACCTTCAGGCGCAACTCTTGAAGAAATTGTTATTGAACCGGTAGCTCGTCCCCAGGTTGAGTTTACATGCACACCTATAACAAGGGTTGCAAAAGCAGTGAACTCAGTAGAACCCGGTAATGTAATCGTTAAATCAACACCCTCAGGTGTGCCTGAACTTTCAGGTCCTTATGCTCAACAGGCATATGCCGGTGAAAATCCCGTTCAGACAACAGTTACTTTCACTTCTTTGACAACAGGTGTTCGTATTAATGGTATGTCTTGTGACAATGAAACTGTTGAACTTTCAGATTTAAATTATGTAAATGGTTCTTATGTTGCTACAGTTGAAAGTGGTACTGTCACTCAGAATGAAGACGGAACATACAATCCTCTTGTTTTCACCATTGACTACACATGGGATGATGGCAACGCATATCAGCAGAAATGTGTTTCTTACGTAGAATCTATCGCAACAGGTGGTTCTTATGTAGAAGCACAGTCTGAAATCCGTTCTCTTTCAGGTACAAGTTCATACTATCGTGTATATGCTTCAGCTTCAACACGTCTTCTCGGTGAAGGTGTTTATTATGAAATGCCTGCAAGCATTGAAACAAGCACAGAAGCTCCCTACCGTCAGTATGGTGTTTATGACGTTTCAACAGGCGAAATGGTTGAAAACGTTTCATCAGGCTATAACACATTACTCTTTACAGATAGCAAAACAAACAGCCCTGCAGGTACGTTTGACCAGGCAAATGAACTTTTAATTCCCGGTACAACACTTGCACATGTTTATGTTGATGCTTCTGCATCAAAAACACTTGCTGACCAGAACATCAGACTTGATGCCAATGTAGGTATGCTTTCAGACAGAAGTAATGCAAACCCCTATACAGCACTTGCAGATGTATGGGTTTCAGCAGGCTCTAACACAGACTCTCTCGTTACAACAAACGATGCATCAGCTCAGTCTGCTATCGGTCTTGATATTCCTGCAAAAGCTGACTATGGTGTAACACAGTATGAAGCGAATGCACCAATGAATACACTTACACCCGGTGCAGGTCAGTATGGTAATATTATTACTCAGCCTCTCACAGGTGACGTTGCAAACCTTGTTGATGGCTCATCTTACACCATTACAAATAAATACTATTCATATATGTATGTTAACGATGGTGTTCTTAAAAAGTTTAATATGACTTCAGCAGCGACAGTTCCCGTTTCAATGACATTCCACATCGTTGATAAATCTGTTCTTCGTGAAACTCTTGATTATGTTATGAATACAGAACCTACTAATACAGGTGTTCGTGTTCAGGAAAAAGGTGTTAATCCTCAGGCATGGTACTATTCATCAGGTTTCAGTGCATTCCAGACAAACTATGTGAATGCACTTAATGTACTGAACAATCCCAAAGCTATACAGACTGAAATTGATGCTGCAGCAAGCTCACTTAACACAGCTTACAGGAATCTTGTTCTTAAAGGTGCTGACTATACAGCAGTAAACGCACTTAAGAGTGAAGCAAATGCAATTAAGAATAATGCTGGTGCTTACGCAGACGAGTCAATTGCTCTTATAGATGAGGCTCTTGCAGGTGTAACAACAGGTTACAGCGTTCTTTTCCAGGATGCAGTTGACACAATGGCAAGAAACCTTGAAACAGCTATTCAAAATGCAGAAGTTTTACCTGCTGATTACTTTGGACTTAGTGCAGTAATTGAAGATTTTAATGCGATTGACCCAAGTATATATAACGAAGGCTCAATTGCACGCATTCAGTCAATTATAGATAGTATTGACTGGAGTCTTACTGCTTTGGATCAGGCTCAGGTTGATGCATATGCAGAAGAAATCAGGACAGCAATCGATAACCTTGTGCCTGTTACAAGTGCCGAATACTTCACATATGAAATTATAGGAAGTGATGAGATAGCAATCACAGGCTACACAGGCGAAGATGCAGATGTTGTAATTCCATCAGAAATTGATGGTTACAAGGTAACTACTATTGGTTATTGGGCTTTTGCATATAACGATTTTATTACATCTGTTGTAATACCAGATAGTGTTGAAACAATCGATGATGGTGCTTTTGAAAATTGCTATGAGCTTTCTTCAGTAACCATAGGAAGTGGTGTTGAAACGATTTGTGATTCTGCTTTTTCACAGTGTGAAAGTCTTACATCAATAATAATTCCGGATAGCGTTAAAACAATTGGAGACGATGCATTTTTAGCTTGCTATGAACTTTCTTCAGTAACCATAGGTAATAGTGTTGAAACGATTGGTGATTCTGCTTTTTCACAGTGTGAAAGTCTTACATCAATAATAATTTCGGATAGCGTTAAAACAATTGGATACGATGCATTTTCAGCTTGCGATGAACTTTCTTCAGTAACCATAGGTAATAGTGTTGAAACGATTGGTGATTCTGCTTTTTCACAGTGTGAAAGTCTTACATCAATAATAATTCCGGATAGCGTTAAAACAATTGGATACGATGCATTTTCAACTTGCTATGAACTTTCTTCAGTAACCATAGGTAATAGTGTTGAAACAATTGGTTATAATGCATTTGAGTATTGTTATAACCTTGCCTCAATAGTAATACCAGATAGCGTTGTAACAATTGAGGATGGTGCGTTTGAATATTGTGAAAGTCTTGAAGAAATCAAGGTTAATGAAAATAATCAATATTATTCGAGTGATGAAAACGGAGTTTTATTTAATAAGGATAAAACAATCCTTATTCAGTATCCCTGTGGCAAAACAGGTGATTATGTAATTCCTGATGGTGTAACAACCATAGGTGAAAGTGCATTTTCATATTGTTACAGACTTACATCCGTTACAATACCTGGCAGCGTAGTGACAATAGGTGAAAGTGCATTTTCATCTTGTTACGGACTTACATCTGTTGTAATGAATGATGGTATAAAAACGGTAGGTGATTCTGCGTTCTATTATTGCGAAAGCCTTACATCAATTACAATTCCCGATAGCGTAACAAGTATAGGGGATAATGTATTTGTTTATTGTAACGACCTTAAATCAATTATAGTTGCTTCAGGAAATGCTAATTATAGCAGTGAAGATAATGTGTTGTTTAATAAAGATAAAACAATGTTAATTCAGTGTCCTGCAGGAAGAACAGGTGATTATGTTGTTCCTGATAGTGTAATAACTATTGGAGATAGTGCGTTTAGAGAGTGCAAAGGAATTACATATGTAAGTATTCCTGACAGCGTAACATTTATTGGAGATAATGCATTCTATTATTGTAAGGGTATATCTTCGGTTACGCTTTCTGATAATGTGACACACATAGGGAATTATGCATTTTACTCATGTAATAATCTTAATTTAATAACAATTGGTAATGGCATAACCAGTATAGGCGAAAGTGCGTTAAACTATACAGCGTATTATAGTAATTCCTCCAATTGGGAAAATGATGTTCTTTATATAGGCGATTATTTAATTAAAGCAAAGGATAGTATTTCCGGCTCATATACAATAAAATCAGGAACCAAAGTAATAGCTGACAATGCTTTCTATTATTGCGACAAAATTACTTCAATATATTTACCTGACAGTGTTGTATCTATAGGTGATTCTGCATTTCAATATTGTAAAAGCCTTACCTCAATTACAATTCCGGATGGTGTAACAAGTATAGGGGAAGAAACTTTCTATTATTGCGAAAAAATTACATCAATTACAATTCCTGATGGTGTAACAAGTATAGGTGATTCTGCGTTTCAATATTGTGAAAGTCTTAAATCAATTACAATTCCTGATAGTGTAACAAGTATAGGTGAAGATGCGTTCTATAGTTGCGACAACCTTACATCTATCATAATCCCTGACAGCGTGACAAGTATAGGTGCAAGTGCGTTTAACTATACGGTATATTATGAGAATTCATCCAATTGGAGTAATAATGTTCTCTACATAAATAACCATTTGATTGAAGCAGATTCTGATATTTCAGGGTCATATACAGTAAAATCAGGAACTAAAACAATAGCTGACGAAGCTTTTGAGTTTTGCTATGATATAACATCTGTAAAAATTCCAAACAGCGTTGTAAGTATAGGTGAAAGGGCTTTCTACTATTGTAATGAACTTGTTTCCGTAACAATTCCTGAAAGTGTTACAGAAATTGGTGATAATGCATTCGAACGTTGTGATAGTCTCACTGATGTTTACTATGACGGCTCAGTATTGGACTGGAACAAAATCAAAATCGGTTCCGAGAACGATAAACTTACCGGTGCAAATATTCACTTTGCTAAAGAAGCGGACTATTCGGCTTACTTCACATACGAAATCGAAAACGGTGAAGTTACAATTACAGGCTACACGGGTGAAGATGCAGACGTTGTAATTCCTTCGGAAATTGAAGGATATCCTGTGACAAGAATCGGTGATGAGGCGTTTGTGGGTTGCAAAAGCCTTACAACAGTAACAATTCCTGACAGTGTTATTACAATTGGTGAGGTTGCGTTTGCTGCTTGTGAAAACCTTACTTCAATCACAGTTGATTTAGATAATGCTTATTACAGCAGTGATGAACATGGAGTTTTGTTTAATAAAGATAAAACAGCGTTGATTCAGTGTCCTGGTGGCAAAACAGGAGATTATGTAATTCCTGAAGGTGTTCAAATAATCGGAAAAGGCGCATTTAACAGTTGTAGCAAGCTTACATCAGTTTCAATTCCTGATAGTGTCACAAGCATAGGTGATGTTGCGTTTACTTGGTGTGACAGCCTTACATCAGTCACGATTCCGCATAGCGTAACAAGCATAGGGGAAGAGGCTTTTGCCGTTTGTTATAAACTTACATCGTTAAATATTGCTGATGGTGTAACAAGCATTGGTGATTATGCATTCTATGGTTGCAGTAGACTTACAACAGTAACAATCCCTGGCAGTGTAACTAACATGGGTATCGGTGTATTTTGTTATTCGGGACTTGAATCGGTTACAATTGATGATGATGTTATAAGTATAAGCGATGGTATGTTCGCTGGTTGCACCAGCCTTAAGTCTGTTACAATCCCCGATGGCGTTACAAGTATAGGTGAAGCTGCGTTTGCTGGTTGCGAGAGCCTTACAACAATCACAATTCCTGATAACGTAACAAATATGGAGGATGGTGTGTTTTACGATTGCATAAATCTTGAATCAGTTGTAATCGGTAATGGTGTTACGAGCATAAGTGGTGGTATGTTCAGCGGTTGCATTAATCTTAAATCAGTTATAATCCCTGACAGTGTCACAAGCATAGGTGATGATGCGTTCGATAATTGCGAAAACCTTACAGATGTTTACTACTACGGCACAGAAGAAGATTGGAATGCAATCACAATCGGTTCATATAATGGGTGTCTTGCAAATGCAACAATCCACTTTGCTGAGGAAGATGGTCTTTTTGATGTTTCAAACCTCAGAGTTATCCGTGGTACTGCTGCTATAGAAAAAATTGATGGTGAGAAAGTTGTTGTTCTCACAAAAGCAGAGGGTAAAACTGCAGTTGGTTTCTACAAAGAATTACTTGACGGAAGTACAGCTGAACTTGAGTTTACTCACGGTACAATAAACAGTACAGACACTAACTACGTGGCTTATGCTTCTTCAAACCAAGTGAACCCTTCAGCAAGAATGAAAATTACTTATGCTGACGGAACAACAGAAACATACACGGTTATTTTCAGAATTCTTGATGATACAGATGTTACCGTATCTCCTTACGGATGTGACTCAACTTCTCTTACAAGAGTTGATGGTTATGATGCTGCTTGTCAGAAGAGTGGCAGACTTACTTATTATGAATGTGTTTGCGGTAAGCTTTATCTTGACGCAGAAGCTACTGAATGTGTAGTTTATGATGATATTATTATTCCTGCAACACACACACCAGGTGAAGCAGTAAGAGAAAATGAAGTTCAGGTAACTCTTGAAAGTGACGGTTCATACGATTCGGTTGTTTATTGTGCTGTATGTAATGAAGAACTCAGCCGTGAAACAATTATTGTTCCGAAAGAAAGTTTAATAACAAAACCTGAATATTTCACATACGTGGTAGCAGACGGAGAGGTAACAATTACAGGTTATATAGGTACAGATACAGATGTTGTAATTCCCTCAGAAATTGAAGGATATCCTGTCACAAGAATAGGCGATGAAGCGTTCAGTTGTTGCGACAGCCTTACATCACTAATAATTCCTGACAGTGTCACAAGCATAGGTGATTATGCGTTTGAAGATTGTTACAGTCTTACATCAATCACAATCCCAGACAGTGTCACAAGCATAGGTGAGTATGCATTTGCTTGGTGTGACAGCCTTACCACAGTCACAATCGGAAACAGTGTCATAAGTATAGGACATTTTGCGTTTGCTTTTTGTGATAGCCTTACATCAATCACCATTCCCGACAATGTTACAAGCATAGGTGGTTGTGCGTTCGCTTGGTGTAACAGCCTTACCTCAATTACTGTTAACGAAAATAACCCAAATTACAGCAGTGATGAGTATGGTGTACTGTACAATAAAGATAAAACGACACTGATTCAATATCCCATTGGAAACAGCAGGGAAAATTTTGTAATTTCTGACAGTGTTATAAGTATAGGTGATTGTGCGTTCAGTGATTGCGACAGCCTTACTTCAATCACAATAGGAAACAGTGTCACAAGCATTGGTTATGGTGCGTTCAGTGATTGCGACAGTCTTACCTCAATTACAATAGGCAACAGTGTCACAAGCATAGGTGATTTTGCGTTCAGTGATTGCGACAGCCTTACCTCGGTTACAATCCCTGACAGGGTCACAAGCATAGGGGAGTATGCTTTTTCTTGGTGTGAAAGTCTTAACTCAGTCACAATCGGAAATAGTGTCATAAGCATAGGTAATTATGCGTTCGATAATTGCGACAGCCTTACTGATGTTTACTATAACGGCACAGAAAAAGAGTGGGAAAGAATTGCAATCGGTTCATATAACGAAGATTTGCTGAATGCGAATATTCATTTCAGTGAATGTAAAGATCATACACCGGGTGAATGGATAACTGAAAAAGAAGCTACAGTTTACGAAGCAGGTCTTGAAGCATGTTATTGTACTGTTTGTGACGCTTTGATAGAATCAAGAGAAATTCCCAAAATCACTTTTACAGTTTCAGGTACAGTTTCTTCATTCATAACAGAAACTTCAGGTGAAGATGAAATTACATTAATTGAACTTGTTTCAGACGGAGAAACAAAGTATTCCGTAACTGTTACAGGTACAGAAGAAACATCTTACATTTTTGAAAACGTTGATTACGGAACATATACAGTGAGAATTTCTAAACTTAATCACGCTGCATACGAAGAAGAAATTACGGTAGATGAAAATGTTAAACTTGATGCTGCTGCACTTCATTTAGTCGGTGATATTGACGGTAACGGAAAAATAACTGTATCTGACTACGCAAGAACACTTGCTCATGTTAAGGAAACAACTTTACTTGAAGGTTATGAAATCAGTTGTGCAGATGTTAATGGTGACGGCAAAATCAACGTAGTTGACTATGTACGTTTGCTCAGACATGTTAAGCAGATTGCCGTAATCTGGTAAGCTTTTGGAGGGATAAAGATGAAGAAAAAAATTATATCGGCTGTTATGGCAGTAATTATGATATTTACTGCCTTCCCCATGACAGCCTTTGCTGAAAGCCTGAATCCCATGTTTGAATTTGCTTTTGAAGCAGATGAAAAATATGCGGACCCCGGTGATGTGATTAATTACACATTGTCTCTTACAGGTTCAGAAGATGCATATTCTTTTGGTTGGCAGTTCAGATTGTCAATTCCTGAAGGGCTTACATACGTTGAAGGCTCAGGTAAAATTGAAGATAGTCTTGCTGAAACAATCGGCGCAACTGATGAATGTTCATTCACTGAATCTTCAAAGGTTATGGTAGTGGCTTGTGCTGATGATGGCGGTCTTAAAAACCTTAACAAGGAAAATGTATTGCTTACATTCCAATGCAGGGTCAATACTGACGCATCTATAGGATATTACAGAGTCAGCGCTGAAGATATCTGCATTGTTGATGAAAATGCAGATGAAATGTCTGTGTCAAAATATTCAGTAAAAGATGAAGCAATCCTTGTCAGAAGCACTTCTCCTGAAAACAAAAACACTTCTGCTGAGGAGTTTAATCCTGTAAGATTTTACCAGACAAATCAGCAGTTTACAGGCACAAATGTCAGCACATCTCTTGCTGTGCAGGTTACGGATGCCGATTATCAGATTAAGGTTAATTCTGTAAAAGAAAGTATGCCTTTCTATGATAAAATGGATAAATACGGTAATCTTTCAGTGTCTTACACTGCGGGTACAGTAGTAAAATACGGCTCAAATGTAACTTTCCCTGTAACAGGTACAATTGAAGCGTCAACTAATACAGTTGTCCGTTATGTTATCAATTATGATATTCTTGACCTTGAGGGAAATACTGTATGGAAAAACCTTACAGGCTATACTTACGGTGCAGTAAGCGGTACAGGTGTTCAGTCAGGTGCTGTTGGTACATATTGTGATACACCTGAAACACCCGGTGACAGATATGTTTTTGATCACTTTGACACGTTGAATTCATGCTATGTACAGACAAGCAAATTTTCACTTGCTTCAATTCAGCGTACAATCAAAAATGCTATTACCGGTGCAAATTCACAGTCAGTACCATTGTCTGTATCAGGTAATTATCCGTTATCTCTTACAGTAGCTCCTTCTTTGAATTGGACTTCTGTTGAGATGTATGGCGAACAAACTGTGACAACAACATGGTTCAATCTTTCAGAACCCACATCAGGTTATTATAACTTTACAGTGAATTATGCTGACACTTTGTTGCAGAACTGTGAAATGTATTACCTTTCTGACGAAGACAGAAATGACGCAGAAGACCTTCTTACAAAAATTATCGGTGATGCTTCAAGCGGCTATTATACTCAGAAAGATATTTATACTGCTTCTTCATGGTCAGCATTACTTGAAAAACTTGACTTGGCAGCACAGGTTGCTTTTGCTGTTCCCAATCCTACATGGGGTTATGAGGTAGCTTGTCAGGCAGGTGCTGAAATTAAAGATGAATTGCTTGATGCTTACAACAACCTTGAAAAAGCTGAGTGTGACTGGACTTCTCACAAGGATTCTGTTGTGATTTCAGAAGCAACAGAAACAGAAGACGGTGTTGAAGAATTCTATTGTCTCTGTGGTAAAACAAAAACAGAAATAACTTATGCTGAAGGCAAAGCAGATTATACTGAGCTTGAAAAATATATCAAAGAAAACGTACCTTCAGACAATGATGCAGGTATCTACTCAGAAGATTCTTATGAAGATCTGACGAAAATTCTCAAGAAAATTAAGTACAATCTTTCTTCATCAGAGCAGGGTAAGGTTGACGGATACCTTGCGTCACTTGAAACTGCAGTAGAAAATCTCGAAAGAGACGAATCAAAAGCAGTTGCTGAATTTAAAATTGAAACAAGTGAAAATTCTGTACATCCCGGAGATGTAGTAGACGTTTATGTTTCATTGAAAGCAAATTACTATGTGCCTTCTGTGCAGATGGCGATACTTTATGATTCAGAAGTGTTTGAAATAGTTGTGCCAGAAGGTAGTGCGTTGAATAAACCCGACTACATTGATAATCGTGGTGAATTCAATGAATACAATCTTATTGGAAATGCTCAGTCTCTCCAAAATATGTACAGTCGAAATTCAAATCCCGAATATTGGCAATCAATTTCAGATTCTGTAAAAATTGCAACTATAGGTTTTGCAGGTCAGGATGTATTTATAAAGCCTGACGGCAGAATTGCAAAGTTTTCACTTAAAGTACGTGAGAATGCCGAATTCGGCTCAGAAGGCAAAATATACATGCACTCTGATTGGTTAAAAACAGAACAATGTACAAATGGAGCAACTTTTGTCGGTCGTTCTGTAAACAACAATTCTTCTGCCAATATATACGCAGTCGGACAGACAATTGACCTTTCTGAAGCATCTGTAAATGTTTCTGTTGAACATGTAGGGGCTGAATGGGTTCTTGAAACAGCACCCGGTTGTGAAACTGAAGGTGTTGAAGCATACAAATGTGAAGAGTGTGGCGGTACTGTTGACACAAGACCTGTTCCTGCATTAGGTCATGACCATGTAAGCAGTATTGTTGCCCCCACTTGTACAGAAAGAGGCTACACAAATCACGATTGTACACGTTGTGATGACGGAGACTATGTTGATAGCTACGTTGATTCTCTCGGTCATGATTATAAGGGTGAAAAAACACCTCCTACTTCAGAAACTGAGGGTTACACAACATATACCTGCACAAGATGTCCTGACAGTTACATTGCAGATTATACAGAAAAACTTGCAGATTATACTGCACTGAATAAGGCAGTTAATGAGGCTCAGAAATTCTATCCCGAATTTTATCTGAACTACAATCTTGTAAGTTCAATTATTGACAGTATTGATTGGGAAATTCCTGTTTCACGTCAGGCAGAAGTTGATGAAATTGCAACTTCAATTTACAGTGCACTTTCTCAGCTTGAAGTCAGAGAAAAAATCAGCGATAACGCATTCAAAGGCAGAACAGACATTGAAGAAATTGTTATTCCTGAAGGTATCAGAATAATCGGAAAGAGTGCTTTTGATTCATGTACTGCTTTGAAGAGTGTTACAATTCCCGGTACAGTTACAACTTTTGGTGACAGATGCTTTGCAAATACAGGTATTACAAGTATAAATATTTCAGCAAGTGTTGAAACAATTTCAGGCAATCCCTTTGCAGGTTGTGCCGGTTTACAGGAAATAGTTGTTGATGAAAATAACGAAAATTATTTAACTGATGAAGCGGGTGTGCTTTATAACGCATCAGGAACAGTTGTAATCAGTTGTCCTGCAGGTGTTACTGCCGAAAACTATATTGTTTCTGAAAATGTTGAAGAAATCAGGGCAGATGCATTCGGTTATTGTGGAAATATTGCAGAAATCACTATCCTCAATTACAACTGTAATATTTATAATTCTGCAAACACAATTAATAAAAACACAGTTGTCAGTGGTTACAAAGGCTCAACAGCTGATACTTTTGCCAAGAAGTATTCTCTTCAGTTCAATGAACTTGAAAATCCGATTATCGGAATTACTGTTACAAAATTACCCGACCAATCAATTTATTGCGTAGGCGATGAACTTGATTTATCAGGAATAGTTGTTTCAACAATTCATCAGCATGGTGGTGTGTTAACTTTAGAAAAAGTTGATGAATGTACTTTTACAGGCTTTGATTCTTCTGAAGCAGGGGAATGCACCGTTACTGTACATTATGGC
>JAZRNJ010000146.1:0-3594 GCA_045648125.1 Acutalibacteraceae bacterium | reverse complement strand
TTATAATCTTAATCATTTCTTATCCTCCTGAAGTCTTACTTTCAGTTTTTCGGTAAGTTCATTAATTGTGTCCTGCTTGAATCTGTAAGAAGATTTGTTTGCAATAAGACGTGCGCTTATAGGCAGGATTTTCTGAAAAACGGAAAGATTATTTTCTTTAAGAGTTGTTCCTGTTTCAACGATGTCGACAATAACATCAGAAAGACCTAAAAGGGGAGCAATCTCAATTGAACCGTTAAGTTTGATGATATCAATTTCACGGTTAAAAGATGCGTAATATCTTTTTGCTATATTAGGGAATTTTGTTGCAACGCGGATAGGTCTGTCGGGGTCTTCAACATAATCGTTTTTAGCTGCAACACACATGTTACATTTACCGATATCAAGGTCAAGAAGTTCAAAAACATCAAAATCGCCTTCGTCAAGACAATCTTTACCCACAATGCCGATATCTGCAGCACCATGTGCAATGTAAACTGCAACGTCTGATGGTTTAACAAGAAGATATCTTACACCGTTATCAGGATTTTCAAAAACGAGTTTTCTGTTATCAGCATAAATTTCTGCGCAATCATAACCAATAGACGAAAGAAGGTTATAAACTTTATCGCCGAGACGGCCTTTAGGTAACGCGATATTAAGCATTATTTTACCTCCTTAAGTTCACCGTCATAGGTGTAGATAGTTTCGAAAGAATAATCTGTAGGTTCATTTGTTTCAACTTTGACAGAATGACCGTTGTCAGAAAGTTCTTTAACAATTTTAAGTAATTCAGCAGCAGAACCACCTTTGTTGATAATAACAATTTCTGTATCAAATTCTTTTTTGTTGGGATACCACAGATTGAGGTTATCAAGATAAATAGCAAAACCGATCGCTTCTGTATGTTTTCTTATTTTATTTGCAAGATTATCGTATCTTCCACCGGCAAGAACTGCACCGGGAGCATTTTTTACAAATCCCTGGAAAACAATTCCGTTATAATAATCTGTGTTATTAAGAACTGAAAAATCAACTGTAACATTGCTTTCATAATCATTAATGCTGAGTGCATTAAGAATCATTTTAAAATCAGCAATTGCATTGTCAAAGCAAAAGCCGTCAGCTGAGAATTTTTCAAGTTTTTCGATAACATCACCGATTTTACCGCTTATTGAAATAATTTCAATGAATTTGTCAGCGTCAATTTCGTTTTCAATAAGAAGTTTTTTCAGGTCATGCATGTTTTTGCCGATGACAAAATCAATAATATTCTTTCTGAGTTTTCTTGAAATGTTATATTTTTCCATCAATTCAGAAACAACTGACATGTGAGAAATTGAAAGAATATTGTTACTGTCAATTTTATTAAGACTTTCAACTGCAAGTAAGATAATCTCAGAAATATTATAAGCATCGAGTTTACCGAGAACTTCAACACCCGTCTGTTTGATTTCCTTGTAATCATGAGTGTTTTTACCGATTCTGTAAACGCTCTCATTATAATAAGCCTTTGTTAAAGTATCTCTTGAAATTCTTGAGTTTTTAACAATAGAAAGCGTAATATCTGGTTTAAGAGCCATAAGACGTCCGTCAGAATTGTTGAAAGCAATTATGCCTTCACCTGAAAGAAAATCTCTGTTGTCACTGTAAAAACTATACTCTTCAAATTTATCCATGCAGTATTTTTTATAACCGAATTTTTCAAAAAGTGAAGCCAGTTCAATAGTAAGTTTGTCCTCAATAGGCAATGAATTTATGTATTGCTGCAAAAGGATACACCCCCAAAATAAATATACTATAATATTATACTACAGTTTAACGCTTTAGTAAAGTAAAACATTTCAAAAAATGATAAATTATTTTGTAGATTTCAGCTAAATAATTGTATAATTTGACAAGATGAAATTTGGTTTACATAATCAGGGGAGAGTGGTATAATGTTTTTGAAAATAACTGCTTATTATGAGGTGCAGAACTATGTTTTCACTTGTAGAAGTAAACAACGATAATTATTCATTTTATTCTGAATAGGATAAAAAATTTGTAACTGAGTTGAATCAGTTTCAGTCAAGAATATATCCGTCAAAACATGCTGAAATTCTCTCATGGTATCACATAAAAGTAAGACGAAAATATATTGGTGCAATATGGCTTGAACGGTCAAAAAAAGATGATTTTTGTGTGCTTGGAATTTTCATTTCAGAAAAACGTCACAGAAACAAAGGCATCGGCAGAAAAGCTATTGAAAAGATAATTTTATCAGATTTACAGTATTTCGGAACAAAGAAAATCATCCTGCATGTGAGAGAAAATAACGACAGAGCTATCAGATGTTATAAGAAAGTCGGATTTGTTGAAAGCAAAAGATTTCAGAAAGATGATTTTAATGTAATAGAAATGGTTTATGAGATGTAAACAGAAAAAGCAGTTAATTGGTTCGATGAGTATAATATAAGTTATCACTAAAGATAAATACGTACAGAAACATAAAGCACATCCGAAAGCATAGAAGCCAACGGATGTGCTTATTTTCTGTACAAAATTGTTATTTTGTATGTTTTTACTCCCCTCAACTGCACAAAACATATATTTTGTGCAGTTGTTGTTGTTTCTTTTAGTGTAGCATTTATGTCTTTTATGTTGATTTTAACTCTCTCCTGTTTTCAGATTAGCGGAAAAATTGAACCAATATCTTCCATTATATTGTTTGATAACTCAATAGGTTCAACATTATGTTTATATAGAAACTTTTTAATTCTGTCACAATCTGATAAACTTTCAAGTTTACCTGTAAACAACATTTTATCTTCTGCGATTTTACCTGTTGCACCACCGATGAATCCGTAATTAAAATTCTGTAGTTTAATATCTCCCTTATTGATTATAAGTACATCGAATCCAAATTCAGCTCCTCTGGAGCCGATAGAAATGTCGTCAGTGATGAAAGCATGGTCTGATACTACTGCTATTGAACACTTGGTATACCCTTGTCTGACTGTAACTTCTGTTAAATCAGATTTTCTGACAAAATCAGTAATTTTATCAGAAACAGTATCAGGATTACAAAAAATGTGATTTCCGATAACAACGCAGTTTAACCGAACGTCATCAGGATAATTATAGCCTAAATTCTCATTAATAAACTCCACATCGTAACCTATTGATATGAGCTTATTATAAATCTCAGTTTGTTCCTTAGAAACAAGACAAAAGTTTTCATTTAACGGACAGTACACCAAATCAGCATGATTATGAATACCCTGCCGAACATTTGTGCTTTTGGTAGTGAAAATAGGTTCAATCCCAAGTTTTTCTAAGTTATTATAAAGTTCTTTGTTATAATCAGAGCCAATTATAACTTTTGAAACTTGTTTTTCAGGCAAATTCGGATATTTCATAATATATTAACCTATTGCCACAGCGAAAGCTTGTCTGATGTATTTTGCACCTAAAATCTCTATACCGTCAATTTTATTTTTCAGATTTCTGAGATTATATTCAGGAATAATACATTTCGTAAAACCAAGTCTTGCTGCTTCTCTGATTCTTTGTTCACAGTTACTTACTGCTCTCAATTCACCACCAAGTCCGATTTCGCCAAAAGCAATAAGG
>JAZRNJ010000145.1:0-6268 GCA_045648125.1 Acutalibacteraceae bacterium | reverse complement strand
GTTCAACAGGGGTGTCTGCCTGTTGAAGAAATCCGTCTTTCATAACAACAATCCGGTCACCCATTGTCATGGCTTCTGTCTGGTCGTGAGTGACATAAACAAAAGTTGTGGCAAGTTTACGGTGAAGTTCTTTTATTTCTGAGCGCATTTGTGTACGGAGTTTTGCATCAAGGTTTGAAAGAGGCTCGTCAAGAAGGAAAACAGAAGGCTCTCTTACCATTGCACGGCCAAGAGCAACTCTCTGCCTCTGACCACCTGAAAGAGCTTTCGGTTTTCTGTCAAGGAGACTTTCAATGTCAAGACTTTTTGCAGTTTCTGTAATTTTCTTTCTTATTTCATCTTTCGGCATTTTTCTCATTTCAAGGGCAAATGCCATATTTTTGTATACGGTCATGTGAGGATAAAGTGCATAGTTCTGAAAAACCATAGCAATATCCCTGCCTTTGGGAGGCACTTCGTTTACCAATCTGTCACCGATATAAAGTTCTCCCGAGGAAATTTCCTCAAGCCCTGCAATCATTCTGAGAGTAGTGCTTTTGCCGCATCCGGAAGGTCCTACGAGTATTACAAACTCACGGTCCTTTATTTCGAGGGACAGGTCATGCACTGCAGTGTAATTGTCATCATAAATTTTTTTGATGTTTTTTAAAGTAATTCCTGCCAGATAAATCACATCCTTTGTTATGTTCATGGAATATTATTGACAGAATTTTTTATTTAATACAACGGAGAAATTTGCTGTTGTAAAAATGATTTAAAAATGGTATCATTTATTAAAGGGGACCTCTAAAAACCCCTTGCACGAAACTACGTTTGCTCTTTTTCCGTCATATGCACCAAAAATTCTTGTTAATGCGACAGCATAAACTTCAAATTTTTGTCATATCTGATGAAAAAATATCTAAACGTATTTTATACAATAGGTTTTTAGAAGTCCCCTGAAAGAAAAGTTGTTGAATGAAAGTTGGTGATAATGTGACCGAAAAAATTAAAGAACTCCGTAAAAAAGCCATGGCTCTGCCTTTGCAACCGGGCGTTTATCTGATGAAAAACAAAGATAAGGAAATAATATATGTGGGCAAAGCGAAAAAACTAAAGAACAGAGTCAGTTCTTATTTTGCATCACAGACTAACATGCAGACGAAAGTTGTTAAAATGGTCAGCCATGTTGATGATTTCGATTATATTATTACCGACAGTGAGTTTGAGGCACTTGTGCTTGAATGCAGTCTCATAAAACAGCACATGCCCAAGTATAATATTCTCCTTAAAGATGATAAAGGATATCATTATATCAAGGTCACGGATTCACCATATCCACGGCTTCAGTTTGCAATGCAGAAGGTTGATGACGGTAGTACCTATATCGGACCTTACACAAGTTCTTTTATTGTCCGAGAAGCCGTTGATGCGGCACAGAAGATTTTCAAGTTACCTCAGTGCAATAAAGTTTTTCCTCGTGATATAGGCAAAACAAGACCATGTCTTAATTTTCACATCAATCAATGCTCAGCACCATGTACAGGTAAAATTTCACAAAGCGAATATAAAAAATCTGTTGAAGATGCTCTTGATTTCCTTATGAAAAAAGGAACGGACGAGGCAATAAACGAGATGAAAGAGGAAATGCTGAAAGCCTCTGAAAATCTTGAATTTGAAAAAGCTGCTGCCCTCAGGGACAGAATTGCTGCTATAAAAAGAATTACGGATAAGCAGAAAGTTGTATCAGACGGTAAAACCGAGCAGGATGTTTTTGCCATTTCTCAGTCAGGAGATAAAACATGTCTTATGGTACTTCGTTTTGAAATGGGTAAACTTACAGATGCTGAACACTTTTTCCTTAAAGATGTTGAGGATTTGCCCATGACAAGGAGTGAAGCAATACTTTCCTATTACCTTGTCCGTGACAGAATCCCTCCTAAAATTCTTGTTGACGGTGAAACTGAAGATGAAGAATTGATTTGTGAATGGCTGACAGAAAAAAGAGGAAAGAAAGTTTCCGTTGTTCATCCTCAGATTGGTGAAAATGCAAAACTTGTGGAAATGTGCAAGGCAAACGCATCAGAGAAACTTGCTCAATCTATGGGTAGAAAAGGTAAAGATGTTGAAGCCCTTGAAGAACTGACAAAACTTCTGGGAATTGAATGTGCAGATTATATTGAATCTTACGATATATCCCATACATCAGGTGCAGATAACGTTGCAGGTATGGTTGTTTTCAAAGACGGAGTACCTTTCAAAAAAGCGTACAAAAGATTTGCTATAAAAGGCTTTGAAGGTCAGGATGACTACGGCTCAATGGCAGAAGTAATAAGGAGAAGATTTACACATTACCTTGAAGAAAAAGAAACAGGTGAGGGATTCGGCAAACTTCCTGACCTTATTCTTCTTGACGGTGGTGAAGGTCAGGTGAATGCAGTAAAAGGTGTGCTTCTTGAAATGGGAATAAATGTACCTCTTTTCGGTATGGTGAAAGACTCTCATCACAGAACACGTGCTATTCAGACTGAGGGCAGAGAAATTGCAATAAATTCAAACCGTAAAGCATTTACTCTTGTTTCTTCAATTCAGGAGGAAGTTCACCGTTTTGCGATTACTTACCATAAGAAAAAGCACAAGAAAACTACAATCGCAACAACTCTTACAAAAATTGATACTATCGGTGAAAGTAAAGCAAAACTCCTTCTTAAAAATTTCAGAACCCTTACTGCCATAAAAAATGCAACGGTTGAGGAACTTCTGTCGATTAAAGGGATAACAGAGACAAATGCGTTGAAAATTGCGGAATATTTCCGTAATGAAAATATATAATGTTTGCTTTTGTATTGACAAAAGCAGGGAAAAATGAGATAATACAGTGATATAGAGTTATAGGATGGAAAACTATGAGAGTTATTACAGGTACAGCCAGAGGCAGAAAACTTCTGACTCTTGAAGGTGATGACGTAAGACCTACAACAGACAGAACAAAAGAAGCTATGTTCAGTTCAATTCAGTTTGATATTGAGGGTGCAAAGGTTCTTGACCTTTTTGCAGGTTCAGGTCAGCTTGGTATTGAGGCGCTGAGCAGAGGTGCAAAAAGTGCAGTTTTTGTTGATAAAAACAGACAAGCAATTGAAGTAGTTAAGAAAAATCTTCAGTCAACTTCTCTCGGAAAAAATGCAATTGTTCTTAACACCGATGCTGAAACTTACGTTACCACAACAAAAGAAACTTTTTCATTCGTTTTTATGGACCCTCCATATGGTAACGGTAGCTTACAGAAACTCATACCTTTGTCAGAAAGAGTTGTGTCCGAGGGTGGTGCAATTATTTGCGAACATCCCTTGGGAGAAGAACTTCCCGAAGAACTTGAAAGAATGAAAATTTACAGAACCTACAGATATGGTAAAATCGGAGTTACCGTATACAGATGAAAGTAAGGTCTTGTTATGAAAAGAGCAATTTATCCCGGTAGTTTTGACCCTGCCACAAAAGGACATCTTGATATTCTCAAAAGAGCAACCAAACTTTTTGATGAGGTTGTGGTTGTCGTGATGAACAACGTAAAAAAGAAAAACTCTCACTCATTTACCGTTGAAGAAAGAGTGGAGTTTCTCAGAAGATGTACAAAAGATATGGAAAAAGTGAGAGTGGACTCATACAGCGGTCTGCTTGCAGAATATGCAAAAGAAGCAGGTGCTGTAGCAGTTGTTAAAGGTTTACGTGCTGTATCTGACTTTGAAGATGAATTTCAGCAGTCACTTACAAACAAAAAACTCAATCCCGAGCTTGAAACTGTTTTCCTCACAGCAGAGGCTGAAAATATGTTCCTCAGCTCAAGCGTTGTGAAACAGGTATGTACTCTCGGCGGTGATATAAGGGATTTTGTTCCTGCTGAAATCTGTGATGACATAGTTAATAAATTAAGAAAAGTATAAAATATAAATTGAAAGGAAGAATCAAAATGAACGAGGAAATGAATATCTATAAACTTCTCGACAGACTCGATGAAGAAATTACAAGCGGTAAGAAAGTTGCTCTCACAGGTAAAATTCTTGTTGACGGTGACATGATTTCTGACTGTGTTACAGACATCCGTATGAATCTCCCTGACATCATCAAAAAAGCAAGTCAGATTGCTGCTGAAAGAAACAAGATTATCGGTCAGGCTAAGGAAGATGCATCATCAGGCCTTACAAGAGCAAAAGAAAAATGTGACCAGATGCTCAACGAAGCAAACGAAATTGCTGCAAAAGCTACAACTGATGCTAAGAACGATGCAACAGAGCTTATTGCAAAAGCAAGTGAAAAAGCACAGCAGATTGTTGACGAAGCAGAAGAAAAAGCACATTTCCTTATCAGCGAAAGCGAAGTTGTAAGAGCTTCTGAAGAATATGCAGAGCAGATTAAACAGAAAGCTGAAGCAGACGCTGCAGCCCTCATTGATGCTGCAAAGAGAAAGTCTGACGAAATGATGAGCAGTGCATCTTCATGGTCAGAAGATATCAAGTCAAAGACAACTACATATATCGAACAGCTTATGAAGAGCACAGATGAAGTTCTTGTCAGAAACATCAACGATATCAGAAAACTCCGTAACAGCTTCCAGTCAATCGCACATCCCGAAGAAAAAGAATAATTACGGAAATTCCCCGAACAGAATACTGTCGGGGAATTTTTTGAGGTATATAATTGCGTCGCAGACCTGACATTCTGCATTCTGCACTCTGCATTCTGCATTTTTACCGCCTTTCTCTCATATTATATTACGAGTTATATTATGAGGTGGTAAAAATGTTTGTTGTATCTGTAAAATCGTCCAAGGTGAAAATTATTCTCGGAATTGTTTTTGTGTGCATAGTGGCACTCATTTCCTTTATATTCATGGGGAAAGAATATTCATCAGCTGTGGTTTCCGAGGGAGCTATCAGTCTCAGAGCTTCTGACGAAAAGGAAAGAATTTCTTTTTTGTCTCAGTTCGGTTGGGATTTTGACACGGAACCTGCGGAAGTGAAGGAAATTATAATTCCGTCAGAGTTTGATATTGCTTACACAGAGTATAATGCTTTGCAGAAAAAACAGAGCTTTGACCTTGAAAAATATAAAGGTCAGGTTGTAAAAAGGTGGACTTACAATATAAATAATTATCCCGGTTTCGAGGATAAAAAAGATTTTGTTCAGGCAAATCTTCTTATTTTCAACGGAAACGTTATAGGTGCAGATATAACTGTTTTCGGAGATGAAACAAAAATATACACAATTGATTTCCCTGATAAGAACGAAGGAAAGATGGAAAATGTTACAGAGAATTGATAAAATTATTTCTTCACAACTGAATATTTCGCGTAATGATACACGTGCACTTGTAAAAAAAGGTGCAGTTTTATGTGACGGAGTTGTTGTAACTGATGTTGGCACAAAATGTGATGCAGAGAAAAGCGAAATTACCGTAAACGGAAAACCTCTTTTTTTCAAAGAGCATATTTATATTATGATGAACAAGCCTCAGGGCGTTGTAAGTGCTACGACTGACAACAAAATAAAGACAGTTATTGATATTGTTCCCGATAACCTTAAAAGGAAAAATCTTTTCCCTGCAGGAAGACTTGATAAGGACACGGTGGGCTTTATGCTTATCACCGATGACGGGGATTTTGCACACAGAATATTGTCGCCCTCAAAGCATGTGGAAAAAACTTACATTGCTCATCTCAGGGACAAGTTATCAGACGAAGGAAGGCGTGTCCTTGAAAACGGAGCTGTGCTTTCAGACGGTACTGAGTGTATGGATGCCCGTGTGAAACTTCTTGATGATGAAGGTAAAATTGCAGAAATTACAATAAGGGAAGGTAAATATCATCAGATAAAAAGAATGTTTGCATCTGTCGGTAATGAAGTCGTTTTCCTGAAAAGAATTTCGATAGGAAATCTGCCTCTTGATGAGACACTTAATGAGGGCGAATGCCGTGAAATAAAGAAAGAAGAACTGGAACTTATAACAGGTAAATAAAAAGTGAGGGTGTCAGCGGAACACCCTCACTTTTTTGTGCAGAGTGCAAAACGAATTAACTCCACGATATAAAAATAAAGATGCTGCTAAATTATAATTTATATGAAACCAAAAAGCCCTCCTTGTGTAAAGGAGGGTGGCAGGCGTAGCCTGACGGGAGGATTGTTAAGAATTTCTGTATTTACAATCCCTCAGTCTTTTTGCTACGCAAAAGACAGCTCCCTTTACACAAGGGAGCCGAGGTTTACAATTAGTTTCAGAGTGATAAATTATAAT
>JAZRNJ010000144.1:0-2196 GCA_045648125.1 Acutalibacteraceae bacterium | reverse complement strand
GGAGGCGGTCAGGTGCACATATAAATTATAATTTAACTGTATCTTCGTAGGGGCAATTCATGAATTGCCCGTCAGGTTTCATGGAATTTTATTACGGGTCATTCGTGAATGACCCCTACGTGGTTTTAATCGGTGCAATAAAAAAGTAAAATACCTGTGTGTTGATTTTTATTTAAACAATCCCTCTGTCACTCCGTGACATCTCCCCTTGCATTTTCAAGAGAAGACTTAAACTAACTACACTGATAATTTATACAGATACATTCAGAAAAGCCGTGTTCCACTGAGAAACACGGCTTTTGTTTATAACCTGATTATTTCTTTTTTCTTGCTTCGATTTCAGCAACCATTTCTCTCTGACGTTTTTCTGTGAGAGTGTAGAAAAGCATGGGAACAACACATGCAAACATACTGATTACACCTGAGAGAATAAGCACATTCCAGAGTGCATCGGGATTTCCGACTGTACCTGTTTCTGTGTCAATTGCAGCAATGCTTACTGACATAACACCGATGAATGCACCAACTGCCATACCGATTTTGTTGATGAGTGTCTGCATAGCAAAGCAGATACCTTCGCCTCTTTCACCTGTTTTCCATTCAAGGTAGTCAACTGTGTCACCAATCATAGCATAGGTCATGATGTTGTTAACGCCCTGAGGAAGACCGAGAAGAATAAGACCGATTGCACCTACAATAAGTTTCCACGGTGCATCGTAGCCAACGAAATACATAACAGCCATAACTACGCCACCGAATACGTGAACGAAGATGTATGTATATTTCTTTGTGAATTTCTTTGTAAGGTAAGGAACAAGGAGTGAAGCCACAAGGCCACCGGGTACAACAAGCAGGGTAATAATTCCGTAAAGACCTTCGTTGTGAAGAATATACTTTGCAAAGTAAAGACCACCTGTGTATGTGTAAACCATTCTTGCACCACCGAGAATACCTGAAAGAACGATAAGAAGAAGTTCTTTGTTCTTGAAAAGAAGTTTCAGGTTGTGACCGAATGAGGGTGCTTCGCCTTCTGCTGTGAAACGTTCTTTTGTGTTATTGAAACCATAGTAGAACATGGGAATTGCAAGAACAACAAAAACTACTGCACAGATGAAGTAAATCCATTTGAGAGTATCAGCGTTTGCTTCAACCTGACTTTTCATAACTGTGCCGATATAATTTGCAGCACCGTCAGCATCTACACCGTAATCTTTCATAATCATTGCGATGTGTTCTGCACTGTCTGTATATTTGAATTTCTTTGTAAGTGCATCTGTGATAAAGGGAACACCTACTGTAACAATACCTGCACCTACTGTACATGTAAGACGTGCAACTGTAAGGATGTTACCACGGACTGTTGTGTCGTTTGAAAGACAAGTTGAAAGTCCCCAATAAGGAACGTCTGCCACGGTATAAACCATAGACCAGATAACATAAATTACAGAAATAAGAACGAATGCTGTTGTTGACTTTGCTTCAAATACGGGCAGGAAACAAAGAATTGTACAAACACCGATAGGAATTGCCATCCATTTAAGATAGGGACGGCATTTACCCCATTTGCTTCGTGTCTTGTCAACAATACTACCCATAATCGGGTCGTTGAATGCGTCAAACACACGTGTAGCCAACATAAGGATAGCAACTGCAATTGCACCTTCCATTGCACCGACTTTTACTCCTGCAGCACCAAAAAGCAGAGCATCTGTCATAAAGATTGTCAGGTAAGAACCGACAATTGTACAGATAAAATTCTGTCCGATACCTGTCACACTATATGCAACAGCTTCTTTTGGTTGCACACCTTTGCCCGGTGTTGTACCGAACACTTTGTGCAACATGTCATTGATTTTCATAGTAACCTCCGATATGTTTAATTTTTTTACCATATTATTTTACCATATCAGCAGAAAAAAGCAAGTATATTTTAAAACAATTAATTTAAAATGAAAAATCCCCTCAGTCTGCAGACGCAGACATCTCCCCTTGCATTTTCAAGGGGAGCCTGAAACCGAAACTCAACGATAAATTATAATTTATATGTGGAGTTTATTTTGATACCGTAGGGCAGGGTCTTGGTCCTGCCGTCAGGTTTATTGTATTTTTACGGCGAGAGCAAGCCCTCGCCCTACGATAAAACCGTTAATTTTTCATTAAACAAATTTACTTTACAATATAAAACACATAAGTATA
>JAZRNJ010000143.1:0-11655 GCA_045648125.1 Acutalibacteraceae bacterium | reverse complement strand
AACAGTTACATGCTCTGCGTACTGCATTGCCCAGAATTTCATTGCCATTCGACTTACTTTAACTTCTGCTGTGACTTCATCTTCCGTTTCATCTGTGAATTTCACATCTTTTCCGAACCAGTCGATTATTTCAGAGATGATATATTTTTTGGCTCTGAATTTCACTTTTTCTGTTTTATCGGAAAACATATAGATATGCTCCGCCATATGTTTGGGCAGGTCAAGTCCGTTTTCAAGACCCTGCACTTTCTTCATAGGCTTCGCAGGTGTATCGAGCAGACGAATGTCTGTAATTCTGTCAACTCTGTAGTTTGCAGAGTTATCATATTTATCGTAGTTGCAGACAAGATAATATCTGCCGTTGGTTGCAACCATCTGATAAGGATTGACAATATATTCTCTGTCTTTACCCTCGCTATTTTGGCGAGGGTGTTGTTTTTTATCAGTACCGTAATTATTATATTTGAACGCTACCTGTCTGCCTTTACTTATTGCCTCGTCGAGAATTTCGATTGTATAGAAAAGTTCTCTGTTTTGTGGCATATTCTCAGGCAAGTTGCGAATGTGTCTGACTTTTGCACTGAAATATCTGTTTGAAAGTCCTTCGATTTTTCCAATCAATTCTTTGCACTGGGAATAGGGAATGTGTTTTGAAAAAAGCAGACTGTCAACAAGCAGACGAAGCTCTGCATCAGTAAAATCACGAACAAGATAAAAATCTGAAAGAATAACACTTTCTTCAAGTTCACCTTTTTTGTTCTTGACCATTCTCACCGCTTCGCTGTATTCTATCTCGTATCCGAACTCAATCAGATTCATCAGATTCCTCTTGACTGCCTTGCGGTCAACCTTCATTTCATATTCCGTTTCAAGAATTTCCGCAATTTCTTTCTGGCTGAGTCTGTGGTCTTCATCGGTATATTTTTTAAGTATATCGAGAATGTTCATTATGATAAGTTTTTTAGGTTGCATTGTGTCCATGTCTGTCACCTCATAAAATTATTGTATCATCATTGACAACATTATGCAATATGTTATGGGTTATTTCCAGAACATCATTTCAGGTATAGTCATTACAGAAACACAAAAGGCGGTGCTTGTATGGCTAAAAGGAAATCAAAAGATGAAAACAAAGAAATTAATGTCTTTACCGAGTTTTTTAAAAATCTGTTAGAATTGCAGGACAGGCTTTCCATAGAAGACCTCGACGTTGCAAGAGAATCTCTTTTAGAGGCTCAGCGTTCACTTGAAAAAGAAGCTCTGCGTAAGAAACAGGAAGAAGCGGAAAGAAAAAGAGTTGAAAAAGAAAGAATAAAAAAAGAGGCTCATGAAAAGCACGTAGCAGAAGTAACCTGCATGGACCTACCGCTTGATTGGGAAAACTTTTTTGCAGGAGACGAGCGCACTGCAGGAGTTCACACCGAAAGCATCCCTGATGCTCTCATAATCTGCCTTAACACTCTCGGAAGAGTTGACATTGAATACATCTCCGAAATCACCGGCAGGACTTACAAGGAAGTAATCGAAACTCTGAAAGGGTCAATTTACCAGAATCCCTCCACATGGAATGAATGTTTCTACAAAGGTTGGGAAACAGCAGATGACTACCTTTCGGGCAATCTTAAAAGAAAATGGAAAACCGCAAAAAAATCAACAGGAAAATATAACGGTTATTTTGACTCAAACGTGGAGGCTCTTGAAAAAATCCTGCCTCCTTCCATAGCGTGTGAAGACATTTATGTTACTCTCGGCTCACCCTGGATTCCGCCTGATGTTATAGATGATTTTATTGATGAACTTTTCTGTCCGCTTTCTGAAGTTGTCTGGATAAGTAACTACGAAAACAATTCAACATCAAAATACCCAACTGTAAAGCACGATGAAATTACGGGCACATGGGAAATTTCCCTTAAAAGCCGATTCAACGATAGCAAAATGTCAACAAAAAGCGAATCCACTTACGGTACAAAAAGAATCAATGCTTTACATATTATTGAAAAAACTCTCAATTTAAGGCAGATAAAAGTAACAGATGAAATCAACAAAAAAAGAGTTATCAACAATGCCGAAACTGCTCTTGCACTTGAGAAACAGAAAAGACTGATTAAAGAATTTCAGGATTGGATATGGAAAGATAAAAGCAGAAAAGAAAGGCTCGAAACAATTTACGAAGAAAAATTCGGCTGTGTAAAAAAGAGAAACTTTGACGGCTCTTTCCTCACCTTTCCCACAATGTCACGGGAAATTGAACTTTATCCATATCAGAAAGACGCAGTTGCAAGAATTCTTTTTACCCCCAACACTCTCCTTGCTCACGAGGTAGGTTCAGGAAAAACATACGTTATGATTGCATCAGGTATGGAAATGCGTAGAATGGGAATTTCCAAAAAGAATCTTTATGTTGTACCCAACAACCTTGTGGGACAATGGAAAGATATATTTTTAAAAATGTATCCTGAGGCAGATATCCTTTGCGTTGAACCGAAAAACTTCAAACCCGATAAAAGAAATGAAGTATTAGAAAAAATCAGAGATGAAGATTTTGACGGCATAATTATGGCTTACAGCTGCTTTGACCAGATTGAACTGTCCAAAGAATTTCAGCAGAATGAGATTAAGGAAAATATTGATTCACTTTCCGAAATACTTTGCAACAGTCTGAAAAACACATCACGTCTGTATGAAAAGCGTGATAAACTCCGCAAAATCTGTGAAGAACTGACAAGAACTTTTTATAGTATAGATGACGGAATTTATTTTGATGAACTTGACATCAATACTCTGTTTGTTGATGAAGCACACAACTACAAAAACCTTGCCGTTGAAACAAAAATGCCCAATGTTATGGGACTTTCCAAGGGCGGTTCGAAGAAATGCACACTGATGTTTGAAAAGGTACAGTGCGTACAGAAAAACAATAACGGCAGAGGTATTGTTTTCGCAACAGGTACACCTATAACAAATTCTGTTACTGACGCCTTTGTAATGCAGAAATATCTGCAAAGCGGTGAACTCGCACTTCTTGATTTGCAACACTTTGACAGTTGGGTTGGTATGTTTGCGGAGAAAGAAGACAGTTTTGAAATTGACGTTGACACAAGCCAATACAGAATGGCGACAAGACTTTCAAAATTCCACAATCTGCCTGAACTTACTAATCTTTTTTCTTCAATTGCAGATTTCCATTCCATGAGCGAAAGTGAAGAACTCCCCTGTTTTGACGGTTACACAGATGCACTCATTCCGAAAACAACTGCTTTTCAGCACTATCTTGACCATATTTCTGACAGAGTTGAAGATATACGAAATCACATTGTTACAAGAAAGCAGGACAATATGCTGAAAGTTACTGTTGACGGAAGAAAGGCTGCACTTGATTTACGCCTTTGTATGCCGAACACAGCATTCACCTATGATTCAAAAGTTTACCGCTGTGCCGAAAATGTTTTTGATATTTATATGAAAACATATCTTCAGAAAAGCACCCAGCTTATTTTCTGCGATATTTCAACCCCAAAAGGCACTTTCAATATTTATGATGAATTATCCCGACTTCTTGTTTCAATGGGTATTCCGAAAGAAACAATTGCTTTTGTTCACGATGCAGAAACCGAAAAATCAAGAAGCGAACTTTTCAAAAAAGTAAGAAACGGCGATATACGTATTCTTCTCGGCTCAACATTCAAGTTAGGTCTGGGCGTCAATGTTCAGGACAAGCTTGTGGCTCTTCATCACATTGATGTACCGTGGAGACCTGCAGATATGGTACAGAGAGAAGGCCGAATTCTCCGTCAGGGAAACACAAATAAAAAAGTGCAGATTTTCAGATATATAACTGAGGGCAGTTTTGATGCATATTCCTGGCAGTTGCTTGAAACAAAGCAACGATTCATCAGTCAGCTGCTTTCAGGTTCTGTTACAGAAAGAAGTGCATCGGACATTGACGGCACAGTGCTTGATTACGCCGAAGTAAAAGCCCTTGCAGTAGGCAATCCTCTTATCAGAAAAAGAGTTGAAACCGCAAATGAACTTGAAAAATATATCTCTCTTCAAAGAGTTATTATTTTAAACCGTGAAAGACTTCAAAGTGAACTTGACGCAATTCCTGCATTACTCAGAGATAACAGAAAAACAACTGACGAATGTATTGCAGACAGAGATTTTTATATTTCAAACAAGCGACAATATGACAAACTTCAGAGACAGTCAATAAGAAAACGGATTTTCGATGCTGTTCAGAACAACGCTATGATGAGCACAGAAAAAGAACTTCTTGAATATCAGGGATTCAAAATTATTCTTCCTGCAAATATGCTCAAAGAAAAGCCATTTGTAATTCTTAAAAGAACGGGCAGACATTATGTAAATCTTGGTGACACAGAAGTAGGTACTATCATCAGAATTGACAACTACCTTGAAGGACTTACAGACTACATTATAAAACTTGAAGAAGCAGCAAACAGGTACATTGAAAAAGAAAAAAGCATAAAAGCAGAACTTGAAAAAGAAGAAAACTATTCAGACAAAATTAAAAGTCTGAAAAAAGAACTTGGAAATATTGATAAAAAGTTAGGAGTAGAAAAATGACCGAGATAAAAATGTCAAGTATGCCGTCACTTACAGTACAAGATGCTACGGAAATACTTTCCAAATCATATTGCAGTGTTATCAATTCTGATTTACCAATAAAAACTCTGCCGTCAGTTATGCTCTGGGGTCCTCCCGGTGTTGGTAAATCACAGCTTGTCCGACAACTTGCAAAAGATATTGAATCAAAAACGGGTAAAAAAGCTGTTGTTACCGATGTAAGATTGTTGCTTTTTAATCCTATCGACTTGAGAGGGATTCCCACAGCAAATGCAGACAAGACTCTTGCAATATGGCTGAAACCTCAGATTTTTCAGATGGATGCAGACGACTCAATTGTAAACATTCTCTTTCTTGATGAAATTTCCGCAGCTCCTCAGTCAGTACAGGCTGCAGCATATCAGATAACCCTTGACCGAGTTGTGGGCGAACACAAGCTCCCTGACAACTGCATAGTCATTGCGGCAGGTAACAGAGTAACTGACAAATCTGTTTCTTTCAAAATGCCGAAAGCCCTTGCCAACAGACTATGTCACATTGAAATCGAAGGAAATTTTGATTCGTGGAAACAATGGGCAGTCAAAAAAGCAATCAATCCGAAAGTTATCGGTTTTCTTTCCTTCAAACGCAGTATGCTCATGGGATTCGACACAAGCACAGATGACCTGGCTTTCCCTACTCCCCGTTCGTGGGAAATGGTGAGCAATGTTCTCAATTCGGTTGATGATAACGCTGATGAAATGTATCCGTTGGTTGCAGGTCTTGTAGGCATAGGTGCTGCGACAGAATTCAGAACATTCTGCAACATCTACAACTCACTTCCCTCAATTGACGATATTTTCGACGGTAAAGGCGGCGCAATACCAAATTCAACAGATGCACTTTACGCCCTTGTTTCTGCAATGACAGAATATGCCCGTGAACACAAAAACGAAATGAACAGAATTTCAAATTCAATTACTTATGGTGCAAAACTGCCTGCAGATTTCTCAGCAGTATTGCTTAAAGACTATATGTACATAGAGGATGGTTACAAAACAAGGCTTATGCAGATTCCTGAATTTGCAAAGTGGTTACAGACGAAAGGAAGGCTTCTCAATGGCACTGTCTGAAACAAAAATCAGAGAATATACAATGAAACTGATGAAGTCAAGGCTTCGTCTGCTTTGCACAAACGGTTTTTACGGACTTCTTCTGATGCATCTTGTTCTTAACATTGACGAAGAATGCGAAACTGCCGCAACTGACGGAGTAAGGCTCACTTTCGGTCCTGACTTTCTCGAAAACTTAACAGATTCACAACTTGATGTTGTTATGATGCACGAGGTTCTTCACATTGTTTTACAGCACCTCTCAAGATACGGAGATTTTGAACCTGAAAAATTTGACATTGCCTGTGATATTGTTGCTAATTCCATTATCCTTGAATCTTTAGGCGGTGATGTGAATAAAATCACCCTTAATGGTTTTGGCGAACTTATACATACAACTCCGGACGGTAAAGAAGGCTCCGGATTTACCGCAGAAGAAGTTTATGAAATGTTACCTGCAATGAAAAGTAAAAAATCAATAAATATGCCCGGCAGTAAAAACGCAGGCGACAAAGGAATTTCCGCAAGCGGAGATGGTTCAGAAGATGGTGAAGGTTCAGGGCACGGCAAAGGTTCAGACAACAGTATAGGTTCAGGAAAAGATAAAGACTCAAGAACACCATCGGATTCTCCTGATAGCATTGACGGAGTTTTTGACAGCCACGAAAAATGGAAGAACACAGCAGACGATAACTCCCTTAAAGAAAAATGGATAAAACGACTTGTTGATGCATCAGAGGCAATGAGTATCCGCGACCCGTTAAACGATTGGGGTTCAGTGCCTGCTTTTGCGCAGAGAATGATAGATGCTCTTAAAAAACCGCAAACCAATTGGCGATCTATCCTTGACGCCTTTGTTCAGGAAGAAATCTGCGACTATTCTTTCAATCCCCCTGACAGAAGATTTCAGGACTCGGATTTCTTTTTACCTGATTTCAATGAAAAGGATGATTCTGTGAAAAACATTCTTTTTATGATTGACACATCAGCATCTATGAGTGACGAAATGATAACGACTGCAGTTTCTGAAATCAAAGGCGCAATAGAACAGTTCAATGGAAAGCTGGAGGGGTTGCTTGGATTTTTCGATGCAGACATAATTGAGCCAAAGCCTTTCGGAACAGTAGATGAACTTCTACTGATTAAACCCGCAGGCGGTGGCGGTACAAATTTTCATATTATCTTTGACTATGTAAACAACCAGATGCATCAAAATCCCCCAACAAGCATCGTCATTCTCACAGACGGTTATGCACTTTTTCCCGACGAAGAAATAACAAACGGGATACCCGTTTTATGGCTCATAAATAACGAGAAAGTTACTCCTCCATGGGGCAAAATTACAAGAATTGAGGTATAAAAATATGTTATGTCCAACAAACAGAGTACTTGTAACTGACGGAAAACTACTTTACAACTGCTCCGAATTCAAGGAACTCCGAGGTAATGATATAAAAACAGAATTACCTGAAATTGCCGTTATAGGCGTTATCGGCGAACAAAAGGAAATTGCAATTCCAAGTCGTTTCTGTGGTAAAAAAGTAAAACTCATTCACAGCCTTAATGTGTATGAAAAAGGAGAAAACTTCCCTGAAAATATAGACGATTTTGTATTTATTCCGTCAACTGTAAAAACTGATGTGAGTTTTTATTATCCTTGTGAAAGGCTTATTCCCAATTCGGATTATCTTGTAAACACCAATAAAACAACTGTCGAAGAAGTTACATTTGACGGTATTGCTTTTGAAAAAGATGTCTTCTGCGGTAACCAAAACCTGAAAGACATTACTCTCGGTACAGGAAAAATCCCCACAGAGAGTTTTATGAACTGCGAAAATCTTAACTTTGTTAAACTTACAGATAAATGCAGAGTTATCGGCAAAAAAGCATTCAGCGGATGTAAAAATCTTCAGCTTATAATTCTTCCTGACAGTATACGTAAAATTTTATCGGATGCTTTTGCTCTTACTGATATTCAGCTTATTGTAATCCCGCCTTTGGTTGAAGAGATTCTTCCCTATACTTTTGAAAAGTGCAAAAATCTTGGAATGGTATTCATTCCCCCATCTGTTACGAATATTTCAAAATCTGCGTTTTACGATGCAAATCCCGATATGTGTATTGCAGGTCAGAAAGGCTCTTATGCTGAAATGTATGCTAAAAAACATAAAATTAAATTTATGCCGTTTGATAATGTTGTTATTGAACAAGCAGTCGCAGATTTAAATCTTTACAAATCAGAAAAAATATAATATCATAAACATAAGAGGTGTTATTATGGCTGTAACATTAGATGATAAACTTGTTATCGGCGTTTCATCAAGAGCGCTTTTCAACCTTGAGGAAGAAAACAGAATATATGAGGAACAAGGCCTTGAAGCCTATTCCAAATATCAGATTGAGCACGAAAACGATATCCTGAAACCCGGTACTGCTTTCCCTCTTGTCAAAGCGTTGCAGAAGCTGAATGCTGACGGAAGATATCTGACTGAAATTATTGTAATGTCGAGAAACACTTCCGACACAAGTCTGCGTGTTTTCAAATCTATTGAACATTACGGTCTTAACATAAGCCGTGCCGCACTTGTTGGCGGTGCATCAATTTCGCCATATCTCGGTGCATTCAGAACAGATTTATTCCTTTCGGCAAACGAAAACGATGTTCAGGAAGCAATCAATGCAAACATAGCGGCAGGTCTTATCTGCGACAATTCAAAGCTCCCAATAAATGCTGACGATGAAATCCCACAGATAAGAATTGCATTTGATGGCGATGCGGTTATCTTCTCTGATGAATCTGAAAAAATTTATCAGGCGGAAGGTCTTGAAGCATTCTCCCGTCATGAGCAGGAAAATGCACGGAATCCCCTGCCTGAAGGTCCGTTTGCAAAGCTTCTCAAAACAATTTCACTTATTCAGAAACAGTTTCCCGAAGGTGCAGTGCCTATACGCACTGCACTTGTCACTGCAAGAAATGCACCTGCTCACGAAAGAGTTATCAGAACTCTCCGTGCATGGGATGTCCGCATTGATGAAGTATTTTTCCTTGGCGGCGTGAGAAAAAGCGATGTACTTAAAGCCTTTAATGCCAACATATTTTTCGACGATCAGAAAGCACATACAGACTTAGCATCTGAACTTGTTCCGTCTGCAAGAGTTCCTTATAAACAATAAAGTAACCGCTATCGAACTGATAGCGGTTTTATCATTTGTTATATTTAATTTTAACAGGATATCATTTCACACAGGGAAACAATATCAGCATCTTTTATTTTTCAGGCGGTTCCACTCAATATTATATTTTTTGCACCATTTTTCTATAACACGAAACAATTCATCATTTCTATTGATATAATCATTACGTGTTTTGAGAGCGTCAATAATCTCGCCATTTCCAATTTCTATAGCACCAACATATTCTCCGCGTCTGAGCATAACTACCGCAGGGTTATCATCGCATTTCCACGAGTCAAGGCAATTCATAAGCTTTTCTCCCGCAATAATATAGTCCTTTTGTGTTTCAAGTTTTCTGAAAGCAATGTCACCTATTGTGCAATCCTCGATATTTTCAGGAAGTTGTTTCATAGGTGCAACATAACCCGCCCTACACCGAAAAATTCCTTTTTCAAGATTCTTCTTTTTATCAAATCCGTCTATGAATTTTTTACGCATATTCTCGCTCATTGAACAATAACTTTCTGCACACCAAGACATTCTGTCATAATACGAAATCATCATATTGCAAAAAGAAACTTTGCCCTCCTTTTGGCATAAATCTCTGTAAAACTGCATAAAGCCATCGAAATTATGCAGTCCTATAAATATCTCGTAAACTCTTTCGTTCTGCAGAACATTACACAACAAATTCACATCTTTCAGCACATCGTAAATTTTTTCACACTCTTTTATGTAGAAAAACAACCCCTGATTACCCGCGAAAATTCTTTTTACTGATTTAACATAAGGAATTGCAGATTTTTTCAACATTTCCATTGCACCTTGTGGATTTTCAAACTGACTCGCCACTTCTTCAAAAGAACTGTCAATTCTGTATGTTTTTTCCTCATAAGGTATTGCATTGTAAAAGCTTTTATCGAATCCGCAAAACTGTGTCATCATAAGGAATCTTTCAAAGTTACACTCTTTGAAAGATAAAGATGAATCACAATCGGTATGCTTTCTGAATTCTTTCAGGAGTTTTCTTCTTAAAGAATAATTTTCTGATATCATTTCTATTAACGGAGACTGATTCTCATGAACAATATCACTTGTCACCTTTTTAAAAGAAATTATATTTCCCTCTTTGTCTTCAAGTGAAACCGTAGTTTCGCCTTTATCAAAATCAAAGCAGATTTTTTCATACAAAGGAAAACTACTGTTCAGATCAACCTTGTCAATCCACTTTAATCTGAAAAGATTTTTCAAATTACCTATCTCTGAAAATACATTCAACAGATTCCCGTCGCGGGTTATGGTAATTTTCGATTTTTCATCCGACCTGCGTGAAAACTGACAACATTTTTCACACAGATACAAGCCGTCTTTTTCTTTGTGTTCACTGATACAAATCACATTTTCCGGGTGTTCGAGAAAAGACAACTGTATACCAGTCATAACCACAAGTTCATCTGATAAAAAATGTTTATGTACATCAGTGCCTTTGTTTTTGTACAAGGATGTTTCTTTACCACAGTAAGGACAACGTGCTACATACCACACAAGCTCAGCATGGTCCTCAGACATAATTGCCTCAGCGTATTTATTCTGTTTTTTTGATTCCAACACCTCGTAAACAGTCTGCAAATCTACTTCCTTGCTTCTTCTGATAACCTGATAGCCTGAATTTACCTTAAATTTTATAACTGAATTCTCCATAAAACAACCACCCTTCGTGATTATTGTATGGAAAGCGATGGTTCATTTAAAGTTCATCAATTTATACTTTATGTATGACGGACAGTGGTGGATATCAGGTTTTCTAACATTTTACGTCTGATTTCGTGTGACGTTTTATGTTTACGTTATCAAAAATCCCCTACGAACCAAAAGGTCAGGAGTTCGAATCTCTTGCAGCGCGCCATACCGCAATCCTTGTAATATCAAGGGTTGCGGCTTTTTTATGCCCTGAAATTATTTTTCTTTTAAGAAATAATAACGGCATTTTTCTAACAAAATTCTAACAACTCAAAACCTTTTGGTAAAATCAGTCTTGCATAATTTTTTGTTGATAAAAAACATCATGTATGTTACACTTAATTTATCAGAAAATGTGATAAAGAGGTGTTGACAATGGTTAAAGAAGTCATACACGATCCGATTTTGTTGAGCATTAAATCGGAAAAGGCTACAATAGAAGATTTGCAGGTAGCAGAGGATTTATTGGACACTCTTACTGCCAATGCCGACGGTTGCGTAGGCATGGCGGCGAATATGATTGGTGTTCACAAGTGCATCATCTGCTTTGATAATGACGGTACATACATGACAATGTTCAACCCTGAAATTATCAAGCAATCTGACCCTTATCAGACAGAGGAAGGTTGTCTTTCTCTGCTTGGTGGTCCTCGTAAATGCAAACGCTATAAAAGCATTAAAGTCAGATGGCAGAATGCAGATTTCCAGACCCGTATCAAAACTTTTACAGGCTGGACTGCGCAGATAATTCAGCATGAAATTGACCATTTGGACGGAGTGTTGATTTGATTTTCTGCACACGGTACGGTCTTTTACCGATTAAACAACGGAGGTTCCCTCTATGAGCAAACCGGATATAGATTTATTAAAAAACAACATTGAAAAAGCGGCTTTGTACGACTTTGAAAATAACAAAGTATTTGGCTCGGCATATTGTGTTATCCGGGGCGATAATGTGATTTATAAAAAATGTTTCGGAAGCATCTCTGCAGATACCGATGAGCCTGTTACCGAAAACACCATATTCCGTATGGCTTCCATGACAAAACCCGTGACGGCGATG
>JAZRNJ010000142.1:0-5085 GCA_045648125.1 Acutalibacteraceae bacterium | reverse complement strand
GGTTATCCTCTGCCGCTCAGATGACGAGGGAAAAAGTTTTTATAAAACAACAAAATGTGTCCCCGGTACATTCCCCTATTATCATGTAATGAATAATTGCAGTGTTTTAAAATCAGAAGATAATAAATGGTTCATTCCTGTATCTTTACACAGAAAAGGTTTTACAGGTGATGGCGAACTTGATTTTGATTACTACGCTTTTTGTCTCCTTTTCATGTCAGAAGATGACGGTGAAACGTGGAGAGAACTTCCTCAGAAATTTACAAATCCAGCACCTCATACTGAAACAGGTCTTCAGGAACCGGGTATTACAGAACTGAAAAACGGTGTTCTGTATACATATTTCAGAACTGACTGTATGTGTCAGTACGAGAGTTTTTCTTGTGACGGCGGGAGAACATGGTCCTGTGTTTCTCCATCACAGTTCACTTCCCCCGAATCACCTATGCTTATCAGAAAAAATCCCTATTCAGGGAAATTCTACGCAATTTATAATCCCGTTCCGAACTATAACGGAAGAGAAATCCCCGAAGACTTTTTCCATGCAGGAAGAACGCCCATTGTTCTTCGCGAAAGTGAAAACGGAACTCATTTTTCTGACCTTGCAATAATTGAAGATGATAAAGACAGAGGTTACTGTTACCCCTCTTTATACTTCCTTGATGAAAACACAATGCTCACTTCTTTCTGCTCAGGCGGAAGAGAAGACGGCAGTTGTCTTAACAAAACTACAATAAAGAAAATTAAAATATAAGGAGACCGAAATGGATACTATCAGAGTACAAGACATGAAGTTTGTGGACTCTCACGGCAGAGAAAGAATTTTCAACGGCATGAATGTCTGCGACAAAACACACTATACTCCCGGTTTTACAGCAAACGAGCATTCAAAAGATTTGTTCTGGGTTGACGAATTCAGAAAGAAAGGTTTCAACATCATCAGACTTGGCATGACCTGGTCTGTTGTTGAACCTGAAAAAGGAAAGTACAACGAAGAATATCTTGATTCAATTGAAAAGATTATGGACTATTGTCACGAAAACGGAATCTACGTTTACCTTGACATGCATCAGGATTTGTATTCATGGAAAACAGGAGACGGTGACGGTGCACCTGACTGGGCAACAGTTTGCGAACCTTACAAATTCAAGAAAGCAAGATTTGTGTGGGCTGAAGGATATTTCTGGGGCAAAGCAGTCCACAGAGCATTTGACAACTTCTGGACAAACAAAAAAGTTGACGGTGACGGACTTCTTGATTGCTTTGCAGAAATGTGGAAACATGTTGCTGAGCGTTTCAAGGACCACCCTGCACTTTTCGGTTTTGATGTTTTCAATGAACCTTTCCCCGGAAAAGACGGTGGTACAGTTTTCAGAAAACTTATTTCAAAACTTGTCAGCACTACACTTTTTGACAAGAGAATCAACAAATGTAAACTTATCAAAGATGCTCTCGGTAAAGAAAAAATCAAAGTTCTCGACCATTATCACGGAGAAGTTTTCCATTCAATTGTAAGCGAAGCAGGTCAGGAACTTATAAATAAATTTGACAAAGAAAGATATATGCCTTTCCTGAACAAAACTGCATCAAAAATCAGAGAAGCAACAGACAAAGGCGTTCTCTTTATTGAAAACTCATACTATTCAAACCTTGGTATTCCTTGTGCAAACAGTGCAATTGAAGTAAATGGCAAAAGAGAAAGTCAGCAATGCTTCTCTCCTCACGGTTATGACCTTATGGTTGATACTCCCCTTTACAAATTTGCTTCAAACTCACGTGTTGAATCTATTTTCGGTGAGCACAGAAACACTCAGATGAAAACACAGAATCCTGTTCTCGTCGGTGAATGGGGTGGATTCTCTGAAGGTAATGAATGGTTCCCCCATATTGAACATCTTATTGATATTTTCAACGGTTATAAATGGAGTAACACATATTGGGCTTACTGGAAAGAGCTTCTTGATGAAGAAATTATGACTGTCCTTTCACGTCCTTATCCGAAAGCAGTTACAGGTGACATCATTTCTTATAAACATGACAGAGACAATAATGAATTTGTCCTTAAATATACCCAGGATAAAGAATACGATGTACCCACTGTTATTTTTGCTCACAAAAGCGTGAAAGAAGTTATAACTGACGGTGAAGTTAAAATAGTTCCCGTAACAGATGAAGCATCTGACATTGAAATCACAACGGGCATCGGCGAACACACAATAATAATTAAGTTTTAAAACATTAATGGGAAAGTACACTTTTTCGGACTTTCCCATTTTTTGTGTTTGAATGTGATTTCAGAATATTATATAACTATCACGAGGTGATATAAATGAATGTTGCAGTCTGCATTGATGACAACGGTGGTATGCTTTTCAATTCAAGAAGACAAAGCCGTGACAGAATTTTAATTGAAGATTTCCTGAGAACTGCAGAAAAGAACAGAGTTTTTATCAGAACTTTTTCTGAAAAACTTTTTCCCTATATGAATGTTTCGGTAAATGATAACTGTCTTGAAGAAGCAGAAGAAACTGATTTCTGTTTTATTGAAGATGAAAGTATTCTACCATTCTCAAAAAAGATAAAGACGCTCATTATTTACAAATGGAACAGAGTTTATCCTGCTGATTTTTCTTTTGAAATGCCTGAGGGATTTAACCTTACTGAAACATTCAATTTTCAGGGTAGTTCTCACGAAAGAATAACGAAGGAAGTTTATGTAAATGAAAATTAAATTAAAAAAGAAAAAGACGCTTATAATTATCATCGTTGCCGTACTTGTTCTCATTGGTGCTATTGCTTCTCCCTCATCAGAAGACTCAGAAGAAACAACCAAACCTACCTACGAAAGTTTTGAAGAAGCTACGGCAGATATATCTGAAGAAAATACAACTGAAAAAAGTTTTCTTTCAGGGATTTTAAATAACAAAGAAGATAACACAGAAAAGAAAACAGAAGTTATAAACAACACAACAAACAAAGTAAATAAACCTATTTCAAACGTTGATAAAATTTCTCCCTCTTCTTTACCTGTCTATAAAAACACTCCTTACGTTACCGTAAACAACAATGAACCTAATTTTACATCATCTCAGAAATCAGGTAAGAAATCTTTTGAAACTTATACTGAACTTGATTATCTCAGCAGATGTGGTGTTGCTTTTTCTTGTATCGGGAAAGATATTATGCCCACAGGCGAAAGAGGAGAAATCGGTCAGGTTAAGCCTACAGGGTGGAAAACTGCGAAATATGATTTTGTTGACGGAAAATATCTTTACAACAGATGTCATCTTATCGGTTGGCAGCTTACAGGTGAAAACGCAAACAACAGAAACCTTATCACAGGTACACGTTACATGAATGTTCAGGGAATGCTGCCTTTCGAAAACATGGTTGATGACTACATCGAAGAAACAGGAAACCACGTACTTTACAGAGTTACTCCCCTTTTCAAAGGAAACGAACTTGTTGCCCGTGGCGTTCAGATTGAAGCTTATTCAGTTGAAGATGATGGTGACGGAATCTGTTTCAATGTTTACTGTTTTAATGTTCAACCCGGTGTTAAAATTGATTATAAAACAGGCGAAAGTGCTCTTGACGGTAAAGAAATCACAACCAAAAAAACTTCTACCACAAAGAAAGTTACAACTACGAAAATTGTGACAACAGCAAAACCAACCACCAAGCCCACAACTACAAAACCGACAAAGCCATCTTTACCTTCATCAGCAACAGGAAATGCAAGTTATGTCGCAAACATAAATACACTTAAATTCCACACACCTACTTGCAGACATGCCGATGATATTTCACCTGAAAACAGATTGGAAACAAACGAATCCCGAGAGTCTCTGATAGCAAAAGATTATTCCCCTTGCGGAGTATGCAAGCCGTAATTTCCATCAAAAAAGCCGTAACCAACTTCATGTTGATTACGGCTTTTTGAATTTTCAGCATTTTTTATTCTGCACGTTTCTTTTCAAGTTCTGCAGTCATTTCAGCAACCTTTGATTTACTGAGATTGTAAACAACAGCAAGACCGATAAACTGTAAAACAGCACTGAACAGATAAAGTCCTGCCACAAGCCAACACATATTTTTTGAAGTCTGGAAGCTCTGACCGATTGTGCCCAGTTCTGACTGATAACCAAGAACACCCATAACAAGCAGTACAATTGAAGGGCCTACGCCCTGTGCAAGTTTACGGAAGAATGAGTGGAGTGAATAAACAACGCCTTCTTCACGTGTACCGAATTTCCATTCGTTATAGTCAATAGCATCACCCATCAATGCCCATGAAACACAAGTGTAAACACCCATACCGATACCGAAAAGAACAAGACCTGCGAGATAAATTATAAGAGCTATGTCACGATTTTCGACTGTGGGGAATACCATCATAATACCTGCACCCACAAGAGAAACAATAGTACCTACAACCGATACTTCTTTTTTACCGAATTTGTTTACCATGGGTTTGATAAAAGGAATGAAAAGTACCATAGGAAGGAAACCGATTGCTGTAACAACACCCGACATTGCAGCATTATTAAAATAAGTTGCGAACATGATTGTATTTGCTGTTGATGCTGACTGCATACCGAGGAACATGCCCATTGCAGCAAGAGTTGCACCTACAGCAGGACGGTTACGCATAAATTTACCGAAAGCAGAGAATATATTCATCTTTCCGCCGTTTTCATTTGTTTTGACAGCATTTTCATCAGCACGGATAGTAATTGTCTTTATCATAACCATAAAAGCTACAAAACCAAGAACACCCATTATAAGGGCCATCCAGAAAACACGGTCACCAAGAAGTGTTTCAAACTGTTTACCTGTAAGAGGATCAAGAACAGGGTCACCGATATTATAGGCTTCACCTGTCAGAGGATTTGTATGATATTCTCCTGTTCCGTTATAAGTAACTTTTTCCCAGATAATCATAGGAAGAAGAACCATAGGAACAATATTACCGAACATTGAACCGATTGAACGCCATGTTGAAAGCTGAGCACGTTCACCACTATCCTCTGTTATAAGAGAAAGCATTGAACCGAAGTCGGAGGCCAAGCGGTCTTAGGAAGA
>JAZRNJ010000141.1:0-10357 GCA_045648125.1 Acutalibacteraceae bacterium | reverse complement strand
TCTGCCCATAAGACCTTCAAATCTTGCAAGGTCTGCGATGAAATACTGAAGATATGCAGACTGGAGACCTGTGTTGCCGTCTGAGCCTGTCTCCTCCTTGTCGGCAAACACTGCAACTGCAGTATGCTCTGGAGCCTCTTCAAGCTCGAGAATTGCCATAAGCTCGGGGTATGCGCAGACACGGTCATCGTGTCCGTAACCACCGATAAGACTTCTGTCAAAACCGATATCGCAAACTTTCATTGCAGGAACACACTCAAGCTCTGCCGAAAGGAAATCTTCTTCAACGATACCGTACTTCTCATTAAGAATATTCATTATATTAAGTTTTACAAGTTCACTGCCTTCATCATCTTTAAAAGGACGTGAACCAACAAGAATATTCAGTTCTTCACCCATGATGCCTTCGTTAAGTGTACGTTTCATCTGTTCACGTGCAAGGTGAGGAAGCAAATCTGAAATTACAAACTTGGGGTCATTATCATCTTCGCCTACATTGACATTTACTTTTGTTCCGTCTTTAAGAACAATCACACCATGAAGTGCAAGAGGAATTGCAGTCCACTGATATTTTTTTATACCACCGTAATAATGAGTTTTGAAGAAAGCCATTTCACTGTCTTCATAAAGAGGATTGGGTTTCAGGTCGACTCTGGGAGAGTCTACATGTGCTGCAGCAATTTTAACACCTTCCGCAACACTTCTTTTACCGAATACGCAGAGAATAAGAGCCTTATCTCTGTTATTATAATAAACTTTATCTCCCGCTTTGTAAGATGCATTTTTATCAAAGGGAACGAATCCTTTTTTCTCAGCAATTTCAATTGCAAGGGCACACGCTTCACGTTCTGTTTTAGCATCATTGAGATAAGCTTTATAATCTTCACAGAAATCATCTGCTTTTTTTATTTCACTTTCTTCCATGCGAAGAACTGCATTCTTTGGTTTCATAAAAAGTTTTTCCTGTAAATCTTTTGCACTCATATTTTATTTTCCTTTCTTACTTTCTATAAAATTATATAACTTGTTCAATTCATTTTCAAATTCTGTTTCACCGTCATTAATTATAATTATATCCGCATTCCTCAGATAAAATTCATCATCTTTCTGTGCATCAATTCTTCTCTTTGCATCAGTGACGGACATATTGTCTCTTTCGATAATTCTTTTAAGACGAACATCCATAGGCGCAAACACAACAGCGATATAATCACAATCATTTCTTATACGGCTTTCAAGAAGTGCTGCTGCATCAATAACACAGACTTCATACTCTTCAATTTTTGCCGTTTCAATTTCATCACAAATTTTTTCTCTGATAGCAGGGTGAGTTATTGTGTTTAATTTTTCTGTTTCTTCACGTGAAGAAAATGCTCTTTGTGCAAGAAGTTTTCTGTCAACTTCTCCGTTATATTTTACAACATCTTCGCCGAAAGTTTCTTTCAGTTTTTCAATAACGGGAGAATCAGGAAAAAGAATTTCTCTTGCAACTTTATCGGCATCAACTATGTAACATCCTTTTTCTTTCAACAAAGATGATACCATACTTTTGCCTGCACCTGTTTTACCTGTCAGACCTAAAATCATCATAAATTCTCACCTCTTACAGTTCAATCACTTCGAAACCTGCCGAGCGAAGAAGTCGGTTATAAACTGCAAGTCCTACTCCTTCATCCGAGGGGCAATGTGCAAAGGCAACTTCTGCTCCTGTTTCGTCAAGTTCTCTGAGTGCATCAAAAAGTCTTTTTGCCTGAGATGAAGAATCATCGCTTCTTCCGTAAGTTACACAAGGAATTGAAATTTTTTCTTTTTCATCTTCAAAGCAAAGTGCTGCTGCATTTTCTTTGTGTGAATAAATATATTCTGTATATTTTTCTGTGTCACCTTTAAGAATTACAACTTTTATTTTCGGAGCATAATGTTTGTATTTCATACCGGGAGAAGATGCTTTCGCATTTTCTTCGAGTTTGGATTTTACTGCAACGTCAATTTCAATTTCACCCAAAACTTCTTCAAGCTGTTCAGGTGTTATTCCTCCGGGACGAAGAAGTCTGGGCTTTTCTGTTGCCAGAGTTATTACTGTTGACTCAAGACCGACCTCACATTCTCCACCGTCAATTATAAGTTCAATTCTGCCATCCATATCATCAAAAACATATTTTGCATTTGTAGGACTGGGGCTTCCCGAAAGATTTGCCGAAGGTGCTGCAATGGGACAGCCTGATTTTTTTATTACCTCACGCATCACGGGATGTGAGGGCATTCTTATTGCAACTGTGTCAAGACCTCCACTTGTACGCATGGGAACTTTATCCGATTTCGGCATAATAATTGTAAGAGGTCCCGGCCAGTATTTTTCTGCAAGACGTTTTGCTTTTTCAGGAAAAACTTTTACGAGAGAATCAATTTCTTCTATTGAAGAAACGTGGACAATCATAGGATTGTCTTTTGGTCTTCCTTTTGCTTCAAAAATTTTTTCCACAGCCGAAGCATTAAGTGCATCTGCACCGAGACCGTAAACAGTTTCTGTAGGCAGACCAACCACACCGCCGTTTTTTATTATAACGGCAGCCTTTTCTATCGCCTCTTCAGTTGCTTTGAGAATTTTTGTTTCCATTTTATTCTTCTGCTTTCAATTTTTCTGCTGTATCTGCAGTAATAAGTGCTTCAACAAGTTCATCAATGTCACCATTGAGCATCGATTCAAGACGATATAAAGTAAGACCTATTCTGTGGTCACTTATTCTTCCCTGAGGATAATTGTAGGTTCTGATTCTTTCGCTTCTGTCGCCTGAACCTACCTGGCTTTTTCTTTCACCTGCAATGGCATCGTTCTGTTTTCTTCTCTCCTCATCAAGAATTCTTGAACGGAGAATTTTCATTGCCTTGTCTTTATTTTTGTGCTGACCTCTTTCATCCTGACATTCAACAACTGTACCTGTAGGAATGTGAGTAATTCTGATTGCAGATTCTGTTTTGTTAATGTGCTGACCACCTGCACCACTTGAACGGAAAGTATCAATCTGAAGGTCTGCAGGATTTATTTCTATATCAACATCTTCTGCCTCCGGAAGCACAGCTACCGTAACGGTTGATGTGTGAATTCTTCCCTGAGATTCTGTTTCGGGCACACGCTGAACACGGTGAACACCACTTTCAAATTTGAAACGTGAAAAAGCACCCTCACCCTCAATCATAAAACTGACTTCTTTGAAACCTCCGAGTTCAGTTTCATTTGCACTCATGATTTCCGTTTTCCAACCCTTTGTCTCAGCATACATGCTGTACATTCTGTAAAGAACACCTGCAAAGAGAGATGCTTCTTCACCGCCTGCACCACCTCTGATTTCAACAATAACGTTCTTATCGTCATTGGGGTCTTTGGGAAGAAGAAGGATTTTTAATTCTTCTTCAATAACAGAAATATTTTCTTTTGCTTCTATATATTCTTCTTCAACCATTTCACGGAAATCTTTATCCTGTGAAGAATCTTCAAGAATAAGTTTTGCTTCATCAATAGTTTCTTTAGTTTTTTTATACTCTCTGAATTTTTCAACAACAGGCGTAAGATTTTTCATTTCACGCATGAGTTTTTTATATTTTTCCATATCTGCAACCACATCAGGACTGCAGAGCATTTCGTTTACATTTTCAAAACGTTCTTCAACTTTTTCTAACTTGTCTAACATAAATTAATCCTGACTTCCTTCCTCAGGTCTGATTATTTTTCTGATATTTTTTTCAACTTTCTGTCTGGGCGACATAACTTCATGTCCGCATTTTTCACACTTGATTTTGAAGTCCATTCCCACCCTTGTTACCACAAACCTGTCACATCCGCAGGGGTGTGATTTTTTCATTACTACTGTATCGCCAACTCTTACATCCATGACAAATTCGCCTCCTATCTTTATATTGTATCATAAAATGTTATAAATTGGAATAAGTATTTACAAATAAGATTATGAGGAGCAAAATTTATGTTTAAATATCTGCCTGAGGGCAACCTTGTGAACACAAAAGAAAATGTGCGTTCACTCAAAAATCCCGATACAATAAGAGATGCTTATAAAATCGGAAAAATCCTTGAAGCAAGAGTTATACTCTGCGATAACGACCACAATCTTCATGTTGATTTAGGTTGCATGTCGGGAATTATCCCCCGTGAAGAAGGTGCAATAGGAATAAGTGAAGGTACAACACGGGATATTGCACTTATTTCAAAAGTGGGCAAACCTGTATGCTTTGTTATTACCGATTTTGCTTTTGATGATTACGGAGACCTTTACGCCATTCTCAGCCGTAAAAAAGTTCAGGAAGATTGCATTGAAAATTATATTTCACAACTTGAAACGGGAGATATTATTGATGCACGGATAAGTCACATGGAACCATTCGGAGTTTTTGCCGATATCGGTGCAGGAATAAATGCTCTGCTTCCTATTGACGGCATTTCTGTTTCACGCATTCCCCATCCCAATGTGCGATTTACTCCCAACCAGGACATCAGAGCAATTGTAAAAAGTCGTGATGAGCTGGGCAGAATTGTACTTTCTCACAAAGAACTTCTTGGCACATGGGAAGAAAACGCCGCAAAATTTTCCGTTGGAGAAACAGTTCCCGGAATTGTAAGGTCAACTGAAAAATACGGAATTTTTGTAGAACTTGCGCCTAACCTTGCAGGACTTGCAGAACTGTCTGAAGATGTTCAGGCAGGACAGAGCACTGCCGTCTACATAAAAAGTATTATCCCCGAAAGAATGAAAATCAAACTGATAATAGTAGACTGTTTCGATGCAGCATACCCGCCACAGAAACTTAATTATTTTACAGAAGAAAACCACATTTCATATTGGAGATATTCTCCTGTAACTTCTGAAAAAATTATAGAAAGTTTCTTTTAAAAAGAGCAGAGTGTACTCTATTGAATACACTCTGTTTTTTTGATTGTGTTTTCATAACGTTTTCCGTACCACACTCTTTTGTGAGCAAAAGATATCCATGAATCTGCAGAAGTATCTTCAAAATTAAGTTTCGTTTCCTTTTCTTCAGGAATGAGATATGATTCATTAAATAAGTTTTCAAAATATTCATACCAATTATATCTGAAGTTCAGAACTTTTTCCTTTTCTGAAGGTAATGCAATCATAGATTTCTGATATAACAACAAATCCTCGTAAGTTTCTTTGTCATCAAAATATCTTCGTAAATAATTTTCTACATCTTCAAAACAATCTTCAATTTCTGCTGCACATGAAAGAAAAAGACCTTCGTAAAATTCCCAATAAATATCTCCGAATCGTTCATCAGAAAAACAAAGATTACCTTTTCCTTCAAGAAAAATATCAAGACTTGCAAAAACTTTATCAAGTATTCTTTTCACTGCTTTGCTTTCTTTTTCAATCCACTCATAAAGGTTCATATAAAAATCATAGTAGGAAATATTTTTTGCTTTTCTCAGATAAATTGCAAAAAACTTCAGAATACCAAGACTATGGAAACTCTGAACACAGACAGAAAATCTGAAAGCTTTTTTCCAGTCTTCCGTACTCATTGTACTTGTAGCTACAACTATATCAGAACGTGATGCATATTTCATATCCGCATCAACCTTTGTGTGAATCTGACAGAGAAGTGATTTTACTGTTTTAATTTTATATTTTTCAACAAACTCTTTTGTATACATTATTGTGTTCGGCAAAAATTCGCATCTGTAAACGCTTACGTTACTGTGTTGACCCGCCTCAATAACTTCGCACAGTCCTCTTGAAAAACTATCTAAAGTTTCACCGGGAAGACCTAAAATAAGATCAGTGTAAGTATACATTCCGTTTGTACGGTAACGTGCCACCTGCTCTGCAAAATTATTTACAGACATATTTTTTCTGCCCACAATTTCAAGAACTTCAGGTGACATACTCTGAACAGCAACAGAAACACCTCTGTTAAGATCTGCCTGTTCGAGTTTGCTGAGAATTTTAAACACCTGGTCATCTTTGTTTTTTGCTGCAGTAGATTCAAACCTTTGGGGATATCCGTATTTTCTTTTCAGTTCAACAATATAATCTGCAATTTCTTCATCTCTTTCGAGAATTCCGAAATTGGAGTCTGCACAGAAACAATATGAAATTTTATGTTCAGCCAACCAATCAAGTTCTGCCTTGACTTTTTCCATAGGGAACTGTCTGAATCCGGATTTATTTCCTCTCCAACAACAGAACACACATCTGTACGGACAACCTCTGTTTGTTTCTATTACAGTATCAAATTGTATGTTTTCATATTCAGGATTATTGACAATATAATCAAACAATCCCATTGTATACGGTGACGGAAAATCTTCCAGAGGAGGTCCAAGTTCTTTTTTCGTCTGAATACCGATGCCATCTTTTCTGTAAGAAATATTGGGAACTTCATCCAAACTTTTTTCATCATTAAGAGCCATTAGAAGTTTATAAAAAGTTACCTCTCCCTCACTGTGCATAAGCACGTCAATAAAAGGATATTCTTTAAGATATTCCGTATCATCAGGAACCTGAACACCACCGAAAGCAATGATACACTCAGGATGTTTTTCCTTTAAAGCCTTTGCCAGAGCGAGATTATATTCTACACTCCACATATAGTTTGAAAAACCAATTATAAACGGCTCAGTTATTTGTTCAAGTGCATAGTCTATGGGCATCTTTGTGAAAATAAAATCACACAGATTATAGTTTTTCTTTATCTCTTCTTTTGAAAAAGAATACGCCGCAATAGCACCTACCGCATAGGGGAGATATACTGCTGAAGGAAGACAGGAAGATTCCGAAAGTTCATTATTCGGTTGTACAAAATATACATTCTTCATTTCAATTCCTCCTTTTTAAAATTTATTTCAGACGCTTTCTACTGCTCTGATAGTCTTTTTATTTCTTCTGCCATACCAGATTATTTTCTTTGCATAGTTTTCCCAATCTGCGGGAACATCTTCTGCAAAAAATCTGAGAGCAGTTTCTGACTTTTCAAGTTTTGCTTCTTTGTTTGCAAGAATATTATAGAAATATTCTTTCCAATTGTAACTGTATGTGGCTTTCACATCATTACCAAAGGGAGTTACAATAAGATTTTTCTGATAAGACATCAGTTCATTCATAACGTCTTCTTCAATTCCGAAACTTTTAATAAAGTCTTCTGCTTCTTTATAGAAATCATCGAGTTTATAAATATAATCAATAAGCATTGCTTCTTCGTAAGGCCATGTGATATCACCGAATTCACGGTTGATATATGATAAATCAACTTCACCTTCTGCTGTAGACTCGATGCATCTGCTTATTCTTCTTATCGTGTCACCGATAACGCCTTCACGGTCTGAAAAATAATTTATAAACGAATTATAGAAATTGTAATATGGCACGTTCAGTGCATTGTGAAGATAAATTGCAAAGCACTGTAAAAGTCCGTGACAATGAACACTCTGTATACATGCTGAAAATACCGTTGCTTTTACCAAATCATCAGCACTCATTGTGGAAGTTTCAATAATATATTCAAGGCCACCTGAGAATACTGCATTTGAAATTGCACAGTGGTTGATGTTCAACTTGTTTATGGCAGTTTTGATGCCGAATTTTTTCATGTAATCTTTGTTTGAAAGAGTTGAATTGGGATAAACTTCACATCTGAAAACATTGATTGAGTCGTGCTGACCTCTTTCCAGAAGTTCGCATATACCCTCTGAAAAACTTTTGAGAGTTTCACCGGGAAGACCTAAAATAAGTTCTGTGTATGTGGGTATTCCTGCTTTATGATAAAGTTCAAGCTGTTCTGAAAGTTTGTCCTTGTTCATGTTTTTACGGGAAATATTTTCAAGTACAGTTTCAGACATACTCTGGAATGCAAGTGAAACCCCTTTGCTCATTCCAACATCGTTGAACATCTTATTGATAGTAAAAATTCTTTCAGTTTTGTTTTTCGCAAAACATGCACCGAATTTATCTGGGAAACCATTTTTCTTTTTAAGTGAAACTGCAAACTCAGCAATTTCTTCATCACGGGGAAAAAGTCCGAAGTTAGAGTCAACACACATACAATAAGAAATTTTGTGATCTGAAATCCACTCAAGATCTTTCTTTACTCTTTCCATTGGGAATTGACGCATGGGCAGATCATAATCACACCAGTCACAGAATGAGCAATGATATGGGCAGCCTCTGTTTGTTTCAAGCTGAGCATTGAACTCCATTCCTTCTGGAACATTGAGAAGTTTATCAAAAATTCCCGTAAGATATGGTGAGGGGTAATTTTCCACACCCTCTGCCTTGTCTTCTGTTTTTATGATTTCACCTTTGTCATTTCTGAAAGAAATGTTGGGGATATTTTCAAGACTTTCGCCTTTATCAAGCGAACGCAAAATTCTCGTGAAAGGAATTTCACCTTCACCGAAAATAAGAATATCAATAAAGGGATATTTATGAAGAAAATCAGAATCCCTCGCAACCTGATGTCCACCAAAAATTATTACACATTCAGGATATTTTTCTTTTATATTTTTCGCCTGAGTAAGATTATATTCATAGTTCCAGAAATAGTTTGAAAAACCTACAATTGAAGGATTAATAATCGAAGACATAACCTGTTCTTCTGTATCTTCTTTGAAAATAATTCCTGCAAGTTCATATTTTTCTTTAATATCTTCAAACTGCAAAGCGTAAGAGGACAACACCCCTACTGCATAGGGGAAATAAATTGAGTTACCCAGAAGCGTATTCGGTTGAATGAAATAGAAGTTCTTTTTCACGCATTTACCAACTTTCAAAAATCAATTGATATATTCAATCTTTTTAATAATATTCTGTCCGCCTTTTCTTCCGTACCATACAACTTTTTTTGCGTATTCAGGCAAATGGTCGGGAGTATCGGATGAATCAATTTTTATAGTATTCTTTTTCTTTTCAAGAGTCATAAAACAATTTTTATAAATCTTTGAAAAGTAAGAATAAAAATCGTAATTCAGTTCGAGAACTGCACCTTTCGAGTAAGGATTTTTCACAATGTTTTTCTGATACGCGAGAAGTTCTTCAAAAAGTTCTGAGTCATCAAAATATTTTTCAAGAAAAACTTTTGTCTCTTCATAGAATAAATCCCGGTCCTTCATCGCCTTGAGAAAAGCACCTTCATCAAGAGGCCATGTAAGTTCTCCGTAAGCATCTTCCGTACATGTAAGAGAACCGGAATTATTAAGAACTTCCCTATATTTTTCTTCAAGCCACAAATGAATTTTTCCACAGATTGTCTGAGGGTTTTCCTGAGAGAAAACAATAAAATCACTGTAGAACTGAGAATACTTTATTTTCTTTTCATAGTAAAGATAAATGGCAATACATTGCAGTAAACCAAGGTTGTGAAAAGCTCGTACAAACACAGCAAAAATATTGCTCTTTATCCACATATCTTTCGGCATCGTTGAAGTAGAAACAACAATACGGGAAAATTCTGTAATGTCTTTTCTGTTGGGAACAACATGGTACTGATGTTGTTCTGTCAGAGCATATTCAATTTCATATTTCTTCATGTATTCCGGGTCATTCATAATGGAATTCATCAGCAGTTCACAGTTGAAAAAATTGATGGACATGTGCTGACCACCCTCAAGAAGTTGCTCCATTCCGTCACGGAAACTTTCATAAGTTTCACCGGGAAGACCGAGAATAATTTCCGAATAAGTGCCGATACCGTTTTCCGAATAAAGACTCATAAGGTCGTGGAAATTTTCAATCGGCATATTTTTTCTGTAAATATTGTCAAGAACATTCTGGTGCAGTGACTGGAAAGAAAGTGTAGCACCCTTACACATTCCTACATCGTTGAGACGCTTGTTTATTCTGAAAACTGTTTCCGAGTTATTTTTAGAATAAGTGGCCTGAAACTTCTGCGGATAACCATTACCTCTGTGCTTTTCAATCATATACTCAATAATATCTTCATCTCTTTCAAAAAGACCGAAGTTTGCATCTGCACAGTAACAGTATTCAATTTCCTTTTCACTCATCCAGTCAATTTCACTTTTGACTGTTTCGATATCGTAAAGTCTTACTTTTGCTTTTTCATTGCCCCAGTCGCAGAAAGCGCATTTATTGGGGCACCCTCTGTTTGTTTCTAAAATTGCAGAAAATTCAAGTTCTTCATTTTCCACAAGTTTATCAAAATATCCTTCAAGGTATGGAGAAACTCTTTCAGGAATATCAACCCTCATCTTGGGAGTAAAAATAATTTCTCCGTCTTTTTTATACATGATATTGGGGATATCTTCTACCTTATCTTTACCAATGAAAGACAGAAGAAGTTTTTTGAAAATTTCTTCACCTTCGCCGAA
>JAZRNJ010000140.1:0-2533 GCA_045648125.1 Acutalibacteraceae bacterium | reverse complement strand
CGTACCAGTTTTAGGAAAATGGTATGATAAAGAAAATATTGATGAAATGATAAAACAAAACCTCGTGTACGAGGGTTAAGCTGACGGGAGCCGATCCCTTCACCTTAAAAATAAAAGTCCTTATGTTTTTTGAAGCATAAGGACTTTTTGTTTTTACTTACCGCATCCACAAGAACCTTTGGTATAAGGGATTTGTTGTTCACAGCAACAACTGTTATCTCTTTGGTTAGGTGGGAAGAATTCATCAACAGGGAAAGATATTTTTCTGAAAATATCACAAGGGTCTTCAGTTTCACATTGACATTCTTTTGTAGGAACACAGAAGTCATAAGCAGGAATGAGCATCTGAACGTCACGCTCAAGTTGAATAATTGTAAATACACCAAGTGTAACTCTGAGTGCTCTTTCGCAGTTAGAATTATTGTTAAAACTACCGTCGAAACAACAACAAATATGCTTTGGAATATTGCCATCACAACAGTCAGGGAGTGTGTTACAACAATCACAAACTCGGCAGATTTCAGCGTTAAGACAAATAGGCTCAACTGTCTGCACTTTTGCTCTTGGGTTAGCGTTGCAAATAGCATTTTGCTCATCAAAAGCGTTTTCAATGTAGTTAGAAGAGAAGATTTTTACGTTTCCGTCACTACCATAAAGAATACACTTTTTACTAAAGGTAACAAGACCTTCAATCAAATCAGGGTGTGCAGTAGGGCAGGTGTATGCGTCAACCGCTACCTTAACAAAGAATGTTAAATCAACTGAGTAAAAGCCTTTGTTAAATGGCACCTTTTCAACTTCTACAAGGCAATTCAAAATCTCTGCACCTCTGCATTTTACAGAAGAAGCATTGTCAAGAATACATTGACCACGATCAGTTAAGTAAACTCTCAAATCCTTAAGACACTCTTTATCTGCACAAGAATCATAAACTCTGTTAGTGTCAATGCAGATAGCTTCTTTGATGTGATTAAGGTTTGTGTCAGGACAATTTCTGTTATTATCAGCCATACATTTTCCTCCTTAATATGTTCGAAGTAATGAGAACACCCAAAACTTCATTAACAGTATATGAAGGAGGAGGGGAAATGTTACAAGTTAATTTATAGTGTGAAACTTAAAACTAAAAAAGCCTTGCAGTTTTCACTGCAAGGCTTTTTTCTTTAAAATTAAAGTTCTGCGAAGTATTTAATTGTTCTAACCATCTGGCTTGTGTAGCTGTTTTCATTGTCATACCAAGAAACAACCTGAACTTCATAAAGATCGTCAGAAATTTTTGAAACCATTGTCTGAGTTGCATCGAAGAGTGAACCGTATTTCATACCGATAACGTCTGAAGAAACGATTTGGTCTTCGTTGTAGCCGTAGCTTTCAGAAGCAGCAGCTTTCATAGCAGCGTTGATGCCTTCTTTTGTTACATCTGTGCCTTTAACAACAGCTGTAAGAATTGTTGTTGAACCTGTTGGAACAGGAACACGTTGAGCTGAACCGATAAGTTTACCGTTGAGTTCAGGAATTACAAGACCGATTGCTTTAGCAGCACCTGTTGAGTTAGGTACGATGTTAGCAGCACCAGCTCTTGCTCTTCTCATATCGCCTTTTCTGTGTGGACCGTCAAGAATCATCTGGTCACCTGTGTAAGCATGGATTGTGCTCATGATACCGGATTTGATTCCAGCTAAGTCATTTAATGCTTTTGCCATAGGAGCTAAGCAGTTTGTTGTACAAGAAGCAGCAGAGATAACTGTATCTTCAGCTGTTAATGTGTCGTGGTTTACATTGTAAACGATTGTAGGAAGGTCGTTTCCTGCTGGAGCAGAGATAACAACTTTCTTAGCACCTGCTGTGATATGAGCAGAAGCTTTGTCTTTTGAGCAGTAGAAACCTGTACATTCAAGTACTACGTCTACATCTAATTCTCCCCAAGGAAGTTCAGCTGCGTTAGCCATAGCGTAGATTTTGATTTCTTTTCCATCAACTGTGATAGAATCTTCACCAGCTGTAACCTTATCAGCTAAAGCATATTTACCCTGAGCTGAGTCATACTTTAATAAGTGAGCTAACATCTTAGGGCTTGTTAAATCGTTGATAGCTACTACTTCGTAACCTTCAGCACCAAACATCTGTCTGAATGCAAGACGACCGATACGTACAAAACCGTTAATTGCAACTTTTACTGCCATTTTTAATTCCTCCTAAAAATGAATTATTATATTTTCTTTTGTTCTCAAGCCTTAGCTTAATCCCAAAATTTTTTCAGCGTCTTTATTTTAACCAATTTGCGTATAAAATTCAAGTCGTTTATCGAAAAATCTTGTAAAAGCAGTTCGTTTTTAGTACTTTCTTCAATTTTGCCCAATTTACACAAAAACAATTCTTATTTTTTGGTAATTTATTCAACACCTTACTTGCAGTTTCCATAAAGGTGTCATAAACTATACAACAAAGGAACTCTTCTCGACCACCACCTATTCACGAGAAGATACTTTTCCGCTTGTTCATTTTATAATGTTATAATAATAGATGGACAAGG
>JAZRNJ010000139.1:0-2979 GCA_045648125.1 Acutalibacteraceae bacterium | reverse complement strand
CGTGATATGGAAGAGGTTTGTCCTGATGCATGGTTCCTTAATTACACAAACCCCATGGCAATTCTTACAGGTTTCATGACAAGATATACAGGTGTCAAGACTATCGGTCTTTGCCACAGCGTTCAGACATGTTCACGCGACCTTCTTAACGGTGTTGGCATGGAAGACAAAATTGAAGGCAGATATGACCTTATCGCAGGCATCAACCACATGGCATGGCTCCTTGAAATCAAAGATAAAGACGGCAATGACCTTTATCCTGAAATTAAGAAAAGAGCAATTGAGAAAAATGACAAAGCTCTTCTCGGTGAAATTGAAAAACATGGTGACATGGTAAGATACGAATATATCAGAAGACTCGGTTACTACTGCACAGAATCAAGTGAACACAACTCAGAATACAACATGTTCTTCATCAAGGATAAATATCCTGAAATGATTGAAAAATATAACATTCCTCTTGATGAATATCCCAGACGTTGCGTAAATCAGATTGCAGGATGGGAAAAAGAGCGTGACAGCATTCTTGCTGACGGAAAAATCACTCACGAAAGATCACATGAATACGCTTCATATATCATGGAATCAATGGTTACAAACAAGCCTTACAAAATCGGTGGTAACGTTTATAACGGCGGACTTATTGAAAACCTTGATAAAGATGCTTGTGTTGAAGTGCCTTGTCTTATTGATGCAAGTGGTATCCATCCTTGCAGAATCGGTAAACTTCCAATTCAGCTTGCAGCAATGAACATGACAAATATCAATCCTCAGCTTCTCACAATTGAAGCAGCAGTAACACGTAAGAAGGATGCTATTTATCAGGCTGCAATGCTTGACCCCCACACAGCATCAGAACTCAACATTGACGATATTGTCAAGATGGTTGATGAGCTTATCGAAGTTCACGGTGATTGGCTTCCTAAATACAATTAACAGAGGCTGAATAAATGGCTAAAAAAGATAACAGATTTGAAAAAGTCTACTCACAAGGAGCACTGGATATAGTAGAAGTCTGGGTAGATAAAGAAACAGGAGTCAATTATATTTTTCGTGCATCCGGTTATGCAGGGGGGGCTGACCCCATTGCTTGACAGAAACGGAAATCCTGTAGTTACTCCAATAATAAATGAATAATACAATGAAAAAAGATAGTTATAAATTATCACTCTGAAACTAATTGTGCCCTCAGTTTTTTTGCGTAGCAAAAAGACTGAGGGATTGTTTTTTCAGCGAAAAAATATAATAAAATTTGAAGTTTTTATAATTTTCATATTTGACAAAAAGTGTATAAAAATGTTATTATATTTCCCGAGGTGAAAGATATGAAAAAGAAATGTAAAGTGTTCAGAATTATTCTTTCTGTTATAGCGCTCATTTGTGTGATGGCTTTCGCAGGAAATGTTGCGTGTATGAAAGTTATGATGGGTAAAATTGAAACTTTTCCGGAAAGCGGATGCGAAAAGTTTGAGTTTGAAAATTACGATAACGGCTGTTATAACATAAAAACTGACGGCGATTTCAAGGTAATGCAGTTTACTGACGTACATATCGGTGGCGGATGGCTTTCTGTAAGTGAAGATACAAAAGCACTCAATGCAGTTGCAGCAATGATTACTGCAGAAAAACCTGATTTTGTAATTTTTACAGGTGACCAGGCTTTCCCTGTACCTTATGCGGCAGGTACATTCAATAATAAAACAGGTACAACTGAACTTGCAACACTTATGGAAAAACTCGGTGTTTATTGGACGGTTGCATTGGGAAATCACGATTCCGAAATTTACAGTTATTACAACCGTGAAAAAATCAGTAATATTTATTCTTCTGAGGAATATCCTCATTGCCTCTTTCAGGCAGGACCTGAAGATGTTGACGGTTACGGAAATCAGGTTTTCAATATCAAAAATGCTGAAGGCGAAATAATGCGTTCGATTATTATTTTCGATTCACACGCATACACGGACAGAGATTATCTCGGTATAAGATGGCTCTATGATAACATCCACGAAAATCAGGTTGCATGGTACGAAAAAACACTTGATGATATTACAGAAATGAATAACGGAAAAAAAGTTCCCACAAGTGTTATGATGCACATTCCTCTTGTTGAATACAGAGATGCATGGAACGAGTATCTTGAAAACGATATGAAAGATACTGAAAACGTAAAATTTATCAGGGGTGAAATAGGGGAGAAAGACCCCTACGTTTTCTGTGGCGTTCATGAAGACAAACTCTTTGAAAAATTCCTTGAAAAAGGAAGCACAGACAGCGTTTTCTTCGGTCATGACCACCTGAACAACACAATCCTCAATTATAAGGGGATTGACCTTGTTTACGGTTACAGTATCGACTATCTTGCTTATTCGGGAATTGATAAACAAGGTTCACAGCGTGGTTGCGTGGTGCTTGATATTGATGGAGACGGTACACAGACCATAACACATGAAAACTATTATCAGGATAAATACGTTTCACACTTTGAAAAAGAAGAAGTAGAGATGTAATTTTTGCAAAGAAACATAAATTCTGAAAAGCCAATAAAATCAGGCGTTTGAATAAGGTTAAATGCATCAGAAGTTTTTAAATTTCTGATGCATTTTTTGTTTTATCTTGCAAATTAAACCAACATCTTATCGTAGGGGACGGGTTGCCCGTCCCGTCTGAAAATTAAGATGATAGATAAAAGATAATATTGAATAGATAATAGAATCAGGTCTTCGACGCGATTATATGATGATACAAATGGTAACATCGTAGGGCAGGGCCTTGGTCCTGCCGTCAGGTTCATTATATTTTTACGGCGAGAGCAAGCCCTCGCCCTACATTGTTAATTCGGTTTGAACAGATAAATTAAATTATCGCTGAGTTTCGGTTTTGGTCTCCCCTTGAAAATGCAAGGGGAGATGTCACAAAGTGACAGAGGGGATTTTTCGTTGAAATTCATAATTTTTTCAGTCTTCCTTTGAGTATTCA
>JAZRNJ010000138.1:0-5951 GCA_045648125.1 Acutalibacteraceae bacterium | reverse complement strand
AAAGTAGCCGTCTTCATAGCCTTCAACTTTGCAGTTTCTGCCGTCAAGAACGAGAGTTGCACCTTCTTCAACACCCTTGTTGATGTCAGCGATAACTTCTTCGTAATGTTTCTTGTATGTAATCGGACCGAGTTTTGAGTTTTTATCCCAAGAAGGTCCAAGTGTGATTTTTTCAGCCTGTTTCTTGAGTTCAGCAACAAATTTGTCAGCAATGCTGTCAACAACTACACAGCATGAAAGAGCCATACATCTCTGACCTGCACAACCGTAAGCAGAGTTGATAACACCTGCAACAGTTCTTTCAAGTGCACAGTCTTCCATAACAAGTGCATGGTTTTTAGCCTGACAGAGAGCCTGACAACGTTTTCCGTTTCTTGCTGCTCTTTCATAGATTTTAAGACCTACGGGAGTTGAACCGACAAATGTTACACCAACGATATCAGGATGGTCAAGAAGTGTGTTAATTTCGTTTCTTGAGCAAGTAACGATGTTGATAACACCGTCGGGAACACCTGCTTCTTTGTAGATTTTTGCAAACATCATTGCTGTTTTCGGTGTGAGAGAAGCAGCTTTGAGAACCATTGTGTTACCACAAGCAATACATGTGGGAGCCATCCAACCGAAAGGAATCATAGCAGGGAAGTTAACGGGAACAATGCCAAGGAAAACACCCATTGCTTCACGGTATTTTACTGTGTCATAGCCTGTTGAAGCGTCCATAAGGCTTTCGCCCATCATAAGAGAGGGAACCTGAGTTGCAAGTTCTGTACCTTCTTTAGCTTTGAGGACGTCGCCTTCAGCCTCAGCCCATACTTTACCGTTTTCTTTTGCTACGCACATTGTAAGTTCTTCCATGTTCTGCATAATGAGTTCACGGACTTTGTACATAATCTGTGCTCTTTTTACAGCAGGAGTTGCTCTCCATGCAGGATATGCAGCTTTTGCAGCAGCAACTGCTTCAAGCACTTCGTCGTTTGTACAGCAGGGAGCCTGACCTGTAACTTCGCCTGTGCTGGGGCAGTGAAGGTCATACCAGACGTCAGTTTTTGAGTCTTTGAACTGACCGTTCACAAAATACTGTAATTTTTCCATTGTAATCTTTCTCCTTATATTCCTGCTTTTTCAGTGATATATTTTCTTGCTTTCACAGCATATTCGAAGGGATTTGCAATTGCAGGGTCCTGTTCAGCTTCAACAAGCATCCAACCTTCGTAATCATTTTCTTCAAGAACTTCAAAAATGGGAGCAAAGTCAATCATACCGTCACCGGGTACAGTAAATGCACCGAGTCTTACACCCTGAAGGAAGCTGAGACTTTCATCTTTGACTTTTTTTACGATTTCAGGACGGATATCTTTGAGGTGAACGTGCTTGATTCTCTTTGCATATTTCTTGAGAACTGCCATGTAATCTTCACCGCAGTATGCAAGGTGACCTGAGTCGAAGAGGAGGTAAACGCTGTCTTCGTCACAGAGAGACATCATTTTGTCAATTTCTTCTGCAGTCTGAACAACTGTTCCCATGTGATGATGGTAAACAAGAGTGATACCATATTCTTTTGCAATATGACCAAGCTTTGAAAGACCGTCAGCAAATTTCTTCCATTCTTCGTCGTTCATAACATATTTCTTTTCAAAAACAGGTGTTTCCATCTGTCCCTGAATGCTGTAACTCTGTTCAGAAGCACCGATTCTCTTTGCGCCACATGCTTTGAGAAATTCACAGTTTTCGCGGAAATCCTTTTCAACTTCTTCAAAGGGTTTTGTGAGAATGAATGATGAGAACCAACGGTTAGCAATCTGAAGACCTCTGATTTCAAGTTTTGCAGTCAGTTCTTTGGGGCATTTGGGATACTTGTTGCCGATTTCACAGCCTTTGTATCCTGCAAGAGCCATTTCGCTTACACACTGTTCAAATGTGTTTTCTGCACCAAGGTCGGGCATGTCATCGTTAGTCCATGCGATAGGTGCAATACCGAGTTTGATTTTTTCACTGTTCATTTATTATCAATCCTTTCAGATTTAATTTGTTTCTTAATATTTTCTTGCTTCATCAAGGTGAGAAAGTTTTTCCTGATAAGCCTCTTTACCTTTTTCTGTACGGGGAATGTCACTGCAACCAACGTTCCACCAACTGCCGTAACCGTCTGTCATTGTTTTGGGAAGAACCTTTATATCAATGAGAGTTGGTTTTGTCTGTTTAAGAGAATCTGCGAGAGCCTCTTTCAGTTCATCGGGAGTTTTTGCGGTATATGTAACGTAGCCGTAGCCTTTTGCACACATTGCGTAGTCAATGTTCATGAATTCTCCGTATCTGATGGGGTCATCACCGTTTCTGTAACGTGATTCTGTGCAGAGAGCCTCAACACCCTGACCCATCTGAAGGTTGTTTATGCAACCGAATGAAGCGTTGTCAAAGAGAAGAACGTTGATTTTCTTGCCTTCCTGCAATGCAGTAATCATTTCGGAATGAAGCATGTTGTAACTTCCGTCACCAACAAGAGCATAAACTTCTTTTTCAGGCTCAGCCAGTTTTGAACCGAAAGCACCTGCAATTTCGTAACCCATGCAGGAATAACCGTATTCCATGTTGTAACTGTAAAGGCTGTCTGTTGTCCACATTCTCTGCATACAACCGGGGAGTGAGCCTGATGCTGCAACAACAATAGCATCTTCAGGAATAATGTCTCTGATAATACCGAGAGCAGTTGTCTGACAAAGCACACCGCCTGTTACTTTTGAGAAATCTTCAAGATTGTTTTCAACTCTTACTTTGTTTTCAGGTTCAAAGTTATCTGCGGGATATTCAATAGAACAAAGGCGTTTCATTTCGTCGTCCCAGAGTTTTTTAGCATCAGCGATTTCTGTTGTGTAAGAAGATTTATAGTCACCCATAGCTTTGTCAAGTGCGAGAATACCTTCCTTTGCATCAGCAACAACGCTTACGCTGTCAAACTTCTGAGCATGGAAACTACTTGCGTTAATTGTAACAACTTTTGCACCTGCATAAAGCCATTTTGAAGAAGTTGTAAAGTCTGAAAGACGTGAGCCTACTGCAAGCACAACATCTGCATCTTTTGCAATTGTGTTGGCAGAAGCATTACCTGTTGCACCGATACCACCCAGGTTAAGAGGATGACTTGATTTTATTGCACTCTTACCTGCCTGAGTTTCAGCAAAGGGGATGTTATGCTTTTCGCAAAAAGCAGCAACTTCTTTTCCTGCCATACTGTATCTTACACCGCCACCTACGATAACAAGAGGCTTCTTAGCTTCTTTGAGCACTTCAGTAGCCTTTTCGATTTCGTAGTTGTTGGGGATTGTTCTTGTAATAAAATGAACTCTTTTACTGAAGAATTCTTCAGGGTAATCAAAACTTTCACCCTCAACGTCCTGACACATTGCAATACAAGCAGCACCTGTGTGAGCAGGGTCTGTAAGCACACGCATAGCGTTTGTAAGTGCAGACATTACCATTTCAGGTCTTACGATTCTGTCAAAATAACGTGATACGGGTTTGAAAGCATCGTTTGTTGTAACTGTAAGGTCCTGAGGCTGTTCCATCTGCTGAAGAACAGGGTCGGGCTGTCTTGTTGCAAATGTGTCACCCATAAAAAGAAGAAGGGGAACATTGTTTACTGTTGCATTTGCAGCAGCAGTTACCATGTTTGCAGCACCGGGGCCTATTGAGGACATACAGGGAATAATTTTAAGTCTGTTGTGCTGTTTTGCATAGGACATTGCTGCAAGAGCCATACCTTGTTCGTTTCTGCCCTGCATAACTTTAATTGAATGCTCAGCCTGTGAAAGCGCTTCACCAACACCGAGAACACAACCGTGACCGAAAACAGCATAAAAACTTTCTACAAATTTACTTTCAACAATCTTTCCGTCATGTTCAATTGCAACGTACTGATTGTCAAGATATCTGACGATAGCCTCGCCACAAGTAAGTCTTATTGTACTCATTTGTTCATCAACCTTTCGTTAACCATTCGTGTTCAGGAGACACAAATCGTGTTGTTTTGTACCAGGGGTCACCGTCAAGATGACGTATCATCCACACATAATACATGTTATATCCGGGTGCTACAACCTGCTGATGGTCTTCACCGTCATGAATAAAGCAAGCAGAGGAGTCTACGCTTTTATAAACTTCATCAGCATTGAAACAAGCACCGAATCCCTGAGGTTTATCAAATCTGTAATAGTAAACTTCAGGCTGAGGATGATGATGGGGAGGGTAGCTTGACCATCTTCCGGGTTTGTTGAAAACTTCACCCATAACCATATTTGAGTAGGGTGCATTGTCAGGGTCAAACATTGTTGACACAACTCTGTGACCTGCACCGTCCCATTGTCCTTTACCGAATTCCTGATAAAGACAATTTTCGGGGTTATAGAAAACAGGTTCAAACTCCTTATCGTTATCAGTCTGCTGAATTACAATTTCTGTATCAGCAAGTGCTTCAAGTGTAAATGATGTATTCTTTGAAACATGCAGACAGTAGGGCTTCATATCAAAGGGATTTTCACGCTTTCCTGTTTCTGTTCTGCCATTAAAAGTGAATTTAACTTCACCTGCAACAAGCAGAACTGCAGTTTCATTTTTTTCATCTGTGAGAGAAAAAAATTCTCCCTCTTTCATATATTTTACTTTGACGTTCATTAACATGTCGGCATTTTTGCCGTTCATTTCGCAAAGTATTTTTTCGTTATTTTCATTTAAAACCGGTACTTCAAACATGACTTTACCCTCTTACGACCATTTCTCCGTAAAGTTCTTTTTCTTCAGCAATGAATTTTTCAACTGCTTCAAGTGAGGGCATTGCCTCTGAACAGCTGTGAGCAGAAATAAGCATTGAAGCAGATGCTGAACCGTATTCAAGGGCATCAATAATTTCACATCCGTCAAGAAGAGCTCTTATGAAGGATGAAGCATATCCGTCACCACCACCGAAGCCTTTAAGCATTTTAACGGGGAAAGGCTTGATTGTATAACTGTTTCCGTCATTTGTGTATGCAGTTGAACCATCTTTACCGTGCTTGATAACAACGATTTTTGCACCATAAGAGCACCAGAGTTTTGCACTTTCTTCGTCTGTAGCACAAACACCTGTGATTGCTTCTGTCAGGTCGAATTCTTCTCTTGAACCGAGAATTATGTCAGCATTTCTTGCTACCATTGAATAGTAAACTGAAATTTCGTCTTTGTTTTTCCATGTATATGAACGGTAGTCAATATCGAAAATGAGAGGGATATTGTTTTTCTTTGCAAGCATCATTGCTTTGAGAGCGGCTTCTCTTGAGGGTGACTGGCAGAGCGCAGTGCCTGAAATAAGAAGAGCCTTTGTCTGACAGATGTATTCTTCATCAATATCATCCGGATGAAGCATAAGGTCAGCGACACCCTCACGGTACATAAGAATACTGCTTTCAGTGGGGCTTTTGATTTCGGTGAATGTAAGACCGAGATTTTCACCATTTTTACAACGTGTGATGTGGCTTGTGTCAATACCGTCTTTCTTAAAATAATTAATAACATAATCACCGAATTGGTCGTCAGAAACCTTTGCGAAGAAGCCGACTTTTTTGCCGAGTCTTGCCATACCTACAGCAATGTTAGCAGGGGAGCCTCCAACATATTTGTTGAAATTGCTGCTTTCTGACAGAGGCTTGTTCATATCTGTCGGGTTAAAGTCAATTGCGATTCTGCCGAGGGGAATTAAATCCAACGGACGTGATGAATCAAATTCAATATAAGCCATAATTTTACCTCCGTAAAAACGAATCTATGCCGAATGAGAAATTCCCATCCGGCAATTATTTTAGTCTATAGTAACGCCCATTTTCTGACGTTTTTCACTGAGTTCTTTTGTGATTTTGTCTTTCTTTTCACCAACAAGGTCGTAGAAGAACATGGGAATTGCACACAAAAGCATACTTACACCG
>JAZRNJ010000137.1:0-7909 GCA_045648125.1 Acutalibacteraceae bacterium | reverse complement strand
TTTATTACGGTGATGAAATCGGTATGCAGGGTTATGCAGACCCCTTTAACAGAGGATGTTTCATTGAAGAAAAGGCTGAAAAGTCTCTTCTTGAACACTACAGAAAATTAGGTGAAATCAGAAGAAGCAATTCCTGCTTCAGAGAAGGTGACTTCAGATTTATCAGTTGCGAAAGAGCGTGTATTGCTTATGTGAGGGAAGATGAAAATGAAAGTATTCTCACAATTGCCAACAGAAACGAAACTGATATTGAATATTATCTCCATGAAGAATGGCACTCTTCAGAAGTTCTTATGGGTACTGATTCCTGCTCTTATTTTGTCAGAGTACCTGCAATGAGTGCAGTAATTCTCAGAAAGCAAAAGTAAAGCTGATTGACATAATTCGTCAATTAGTGTATAATAATTATCCCTAATTTTGATTGAAAGGACTTGAAAGTATGAATATTGCGGTAATTCTTGCAGGCGGTACAGGCAGCCGTATGGGAATGGTTGACAGACCTAAACAGTTTATTGACATTTACGGAAAACCTGTAGTAATCCACACCATTGAAGCGTTTGAAATTAACGAAAATATTGATGCTGTCTGTGTCATTTGTACAAAGGAATGGCAGGAAGACCTTTCAATATGGATTAAGGAATACGATATCCGTAAAGTACGTTGGATTGGTGATGCAGGTAAAACAAGGCAGGAGTCTTCACTCAATGCACTTAATGCTATCAAAGATGATGTGCGTGATGATGATATAATCATTATTCACGATTCAGCACGTCCTCTTATCTCGCAGCGTATTATCAACGAAAATATCGAAAAAGTCAGAGTTTACGGTGCTTGTGATACGGTAATTCCTGCTCAGGATACAATTATCCGTTCAGTTGACGGGGAGCATCTTGAGTCAATTCCTGCAAGACGTGAACTTTACCTTGGTCAGACTCCACAGTCCTTCAGATATTCCATTGTGAGAAAAGCTTATGACGACTATTTTTCTCTTCCTGAAAATGAGCGCCCCGTTATGACAGATGACTGCGGTCTTGTGTTGGCAAGTGGTGCAAAAATAGGCATGGCAATGGGTGATAAACTGAACATGAAGATGACAACAATGGAAGACTTGCTTCTTATCAAGTCAATTGTCAGAACTTCGAGGTGACGTAAAGTGTTTGTAAAGAGTTACAAAATCACAGAGCCTAAATGTTTTGAAATTTTTGTTGAGGATATAGAAGAGGATAAAGTTCTTGTCCGTCCTGAATATCTTGCAATATGCAAGGCTGATATCAGATATTATCTTGGCAACAGAGACAGAAACACTCTGAAAAGGAAATTCCCCATGAGTCTTGTTCACGAGGGTATCGGCATTGTGGCGAGAGACAAAAGCGGAAAATATAAATCAGGGCAGAGAGTTGTTATGATTCCTTGCGAAAAATCAGAATGTGATGGTTCAAAATGTGACGTGTGTGTTAGAACTTATAACTATCTCTCAGACAATTACTGCCCAAAATCAAAGTTCCGTTCAAGTAACGCAGACGGCTTCAGCAAAGAAATGATTAACATTGACGGAAATTATCTTCTTCCCATTCCCGACGGTATCGGTGAAGAAGCAGTTTTCTCGGAACTGATTTCTGTAGGTTGCTGTGCAATGAGAAGAGCAGGTCTTTGGGAAAGAAAGCCTCAGGAAATATCTGTCTGGGGTGACGGCATAATGGGTTATATTATTGCCCTTGTTGCCCACTACGGACTTAGTGCAAAAGTGAATGTTATCGGCGTTAACCGTGATAAACTTAAAAAATTCAGTTTTGCAGAAACTTTCCTTGCAACGGACATTGACCGTTTGCCCAAAACTTCTGCTTGTATTGAAGCTGTAGGGGGAAATAACTCTGCAACTGCCATCAATCAGGCTATTGACTCCTGTTTTTCAGGAGGTACTATTGTTCTCTGCGGTGTGGCAGGGGAAAATGCTCCCATTAACACAAGACTTGTTCTTGAAAAAGGACTGTCGCTCTTAGGTTCAACACGTTCTGATATTTCAGATTTTGAAAAGGCAATTGAACTGCTTACCGTTTCTGAATTCAGAGAAAAAATTATTGACCTCGTTGAGGGTGTTGATGTGGTTGATGATATCAGAAAATATTACGAAGCGTTTGAAAACGCTTCACGCTCCGATTCCCTTGGTAAAAGAATCATAAAATTAGTTTTTTAAGTTGGTTTTTATGAAAGTTTTTTTCAAAAGGTTAAAGAGCTGCATTAAAAAATATGTAAAAAAATTTCTTTATAAAAAGTTTGCTCCTGCTGTTTTCAGGTTTTATTCAAGAAAACCTGTAGATGAAAAACTTGTTCTGTTTGCAGATTCTTCTTCTCTGATGCTTCCTGACAACATGACTGAAATTTATGAGCGACTCAATAAAATGGGTTATGAAACACGCCTGTTTTTAAAGCGTAAAGGCTCAAAGAAATGGCTTAAAGATAAATTTTATGAAGTGGTGAATTCTTACCGTTTTACAAAATATTACGCGCAGTGTTCCTGTCTTGTTCTGACCGATTATTATTACTACGCTTATGCAAACAAACCGAGAAAAGGTCAGCAGGTCATTCAATTGTGGCATGGTTGCGGTGCTTTTAAAAAATGGGGTTATTCAACGGCAAAGCTTGAATGGGGTGCTGATGAAAAATCACTTGAGGAATATCCTATTCACAACACCTATACCTATGTTACGGTGTCAGATGAAAGTGTAAAGAAATTTTACGGGGAAGCTTTTAATTGTGATGAAAAAATAATTCATGCAGACGGAGTACCAAGGACAGACAAATATTTCGATGAAAAGTACGTGTCTTCTGCACGTGAAAAAGTTCTTGAAAAATACCCTGAAATCGGAAACAGAAAAATTATCCTTTATTCACCAACATTCAGAGGTGCATCAAAAGGAAAAGCAAATTTTGTACAGATGCTTGATTTTCTTTATCTTAAAAAGCATCTTGAAAAAGAATATGTTATTTTAGTTAAACTTCATCCTTTTATCAGAAAAGGAATGAACCTGTCAAAGGGACTTGAGGACATTTACGCAAACTTTGTTTTTGATGTTTCAAAAACTCTGCCCATTGACGATGCAATGTGTGCATCTGATTTGGTGGTTACAGATTATTCTTCACTTATTTTTGAGTACGCTTTACTTTCTCGTCCCATGATATTTTTTGCCTATGATTTAGAACAATATGACAGGGAAAGAAGTTTTTATTTTGACTACGAAAAATTTGTCCCCGGTGACATAGTCAGAGATACCGAGGAACTATACAAGGCTATAAGAAAAAATGAAAATAACTTTGAAGTCGAAAAAGTCGAAGATTTTAAAAAGAAATTTATGAGTGCTTGTGACGGTAAAAGCACGGAAAGAATATTGAATAAAATTACGAAAGGGAAAAGATATGGATTCGTTTAAAGCTTTATTTGATGAAGTAAAAAAAGAAATACAGAGAAACCTGTCAGAGGCTGTCTATAACGTATGGTTTGAAGAACTTCAGTTCGTTTCTTTCGACGGTATGGCAGTAACTTTGTCTATCGGTGAATTCAAAAGAAAAATTATCGAACAGAAATTTATGCAGCTTCTTCAGGATTCGTTTGTGAAAGTTGCAGGATTTGAAGTTGAAATAAACTTCCTTGATGCAGGGGTGAAACCTGCAGTGAAAAAGGAAGAAGTAGTACGTGAGGATACACAGGACGATAAGGAAAGCACATTTGATAACTTCGTTGTTGGTCCTTCAAATAAATTTGCTCATGCAGCAGCACTTGCAGTTTCTGTAAATCCCGGTGCAGTGAGTGAATATAACCCCTTGTTTATTTACGGTAACTCAGGACTTGGTAAAACTCATCTTCTTCATTCAATTGAAAATGAACTGAGAAAAAATAATCCGGGCATGAATATTCTTTCAACCCATGGTGAGGCAATTACAAATGAACTTATTGATTGCATCAAGCAGGGCAGAATGAATCAGTTTCACGATAAATACAGAACAGTTGATCTGCTTCTTGTTGACGATATTCAGTTTATCGCAGGCAGAGCACAGACAGAAGAAGAATTCTTCCATACATTCAACACCCTTTACAATGCAGGTAAACAGATTGTTCTCACTTCTGACCGTCCTCCGAAAGATATGCCCACTCTTACAGAAAGACTCAGAGGTCGTTTTGAATGGGGTCTTCTTGCTGATATTCAGCCACCTGACCTTGAAACAAGAATGGCAATTGTCAACAGAAAAGCAGAAAGCATGGGTCTTGATATTCCCAATGATGTTGTTCTTTTCATTGCTGAAAAGATTAAAAGTAACATCAGACAGCTTGAGGGTGCAGTAAAGAAAATCGCAGCTTACCTCAATATTTTCGGTTCAGGCACAGTTACAATCAATATTGCACAGAATGCAATTAAAGATATTTTTAATGACAACAGCATGTCACCTGAAGTTGTTACCAAAAAGGTTATTGAAGAAGTTGCACGTTCTTTCAGCATTGAAGTAAAGGAAATTACTTCAAAGAGACAGTATGCAGCAGCTACAAATTCAAGACAGGTTGCAATGTACATAATCAGCGAAATGACAGGTCTTCCTGCAAAGAAAATCGGTGAAAGTTTCAGCGGCAGAGACCATAGTACAGTCCTTTATTCAATAAGCAAAGTAAGGGAAGAAATGAAGAGAAATTCATCTCTCAAAAACACAGTTGAAGACATTATCAAGAATGTCAAGGAAAGTTAAATGAAAGAAAAAATTATCCTTGCGTCTGCGTCTCCAAGAAGACGTGAACTCATTTCACTTATTACAGATGATTTTGAAATTCACACTGCAGATGTTGACGAAACAATTGAAAAAGGAACTTCTCCCGAAGATGCTGTAATGCTTTTGTCTCTGAAAAAAGCAAAGGCTGTTTCCGACCTTTTTAACGGGAGAATAGTAATTGGTGCAGATACAGTTGTTGTATGTGACGCGAAAATTCTCGGTAAACCACAAAACAGAGAAAATGCAAAAGAAATGCTCAGAAGTTTATCAGGCAGAACACATCAGGTGCTGACAGGTGTTACAATAACTGACGGGAAAAAAACAGATACATTTTTTGTGTCGTCTGATGTAACTTTTTTAAGTCTTACGGAAGATGAAATCTGCTCTTATGTTGATAGTGGTGAAACTGATGATAAAGCCGGTGCTTATGCAATTCAGGGCAAAGGTTCACTCTTTGTTGAAAAAATAAACGGAGATTATTTCAATATTGTAGGATTCCCTGTATCAGAAGTGAACAGACATCTTAAAAGTTTTTAAACAAAAAGGATATATCTGTGGATATATCCTTTTTTACTTGACTGAAAAAATAAAACATGATATAATAAATTATTAAAATTCCGCATACAGTTTGAGTATGCGGATGACTTTTTATTTGAGAGGAGGCAGAATGATGGAAAATTTGTGGAGTGAAATTTGCTCATGGGAATGGGAATATGTGCTGAGACTTGTTGTGGCATGTCTTTGCGGTGCATGTGTAGGTTTTGAAAGAAGCCGTCGTTTCAAGGATGCAGGTGTCAGAACTCATGTTATGGTAACTCTTGGTGCGGCTCTTATTATGGTAGTTTCAAAATACGGTTTTCAGGATATTCCTGCCCTTGAAATGATGAAAGTGGATGCATCACGTGTTGCATCAAACGTAGTAACAGGTGTCGGTTTCCTTGGTGCAGGTGTTATTTTCTTCAAAGGAACATCAATCAAAGGCCTTACAACTGCTGCGGGTATATGGACTACTGCAGGTATCGGTCTTGCACTCGGCAGTGGAATGTATTTTATAGGAATTGCATCTGCAGTAATTATGATTATTGCTCAGTTCTTCCTGCACAGAGTTCTCAAGAGTGTGGACTCATATTCAACAAGTGACCTTTCAGTTACTCTTGAAAATGCACCCGGTGCAGTAACGGCTTTTAAAAATCAGCTTGAAAAACATAATCTTATAATCCAGACATGTAAAGTGGTTAAAAATTCAGAAGAGGGAACAGTTGTTCTCAAAGCAACGGTAAGAGTACCTCATGACCTTGAATTTGACGGAATGCTTGAAATTATTGAGGCGAATCCACAGATTAAATCTTGTGAATTTTAATGCTTTTTCAGGAGTGTGAAAAGATGAACGGCAAACTTAAAATAATGACTTATAATGTTTCGGGAATTCCTGTTCTCGGAGATAATCAGGGTTCTCAGCGTGAGTTCAAAGGGAAAGACAGAATGAAAAAAATCGGCGAAATGCTTTGCCGTAAATCTGATTGCGATATTATCGGTGCTGAAGAAGATTTTAACCTCCATCCGGCTCTGGCAGATGCAATGACTTCTTATAAATATCAGACCTTTTCAAAGGGTGGTATACCTTTAGGCGACGGTCTTAATATTTTCTCAAAGAAACCTGTCTACAATGTGAAGAGAATCCCCTGGAGAAAATGTTTCGGCTATTTTGCAGGTGCATCTGACAGACTCGCTGAAAAAGGTATTCTTTCTGCCGTTGTGGAAATTGAAAAAGGTGTGTTTATTGATTTCTATGTTATTCACGCTGATGCTGCGAAAGACCCAAAATCACTTGTGGCAAGAAAAGATAATTTTCTCCAACTTGCAGAGGTAATTAATTCCCGTAAAGAGGACAGAGCAGTTATTGTTATGGGTGACTTCAACACGACTTTCATCCTTAATGAAAAGGACGAGCCCTATGAATGTCTTGTAAAAAAAGCAGGACTGACTGACGCGTGGGCAGAAATTCACAACGGTGGCAGATGTGTTTACGGTGACGGAAAAGATTGGAATCCCACACTTAAAGAAACTCTTGACAGAGTGATGTTTAAATCAGGTGGCGGAGTGACATTCAAAGCAGAAAGTTATGAATATGTGGAATTTACAAACGATAAAGGTGAAACATACACAGACCATGTTTCAACAAAAGCTTGTCTTTCATATGAGGTGACAGGCGAAGTTAAAAAGCCTGAAAAACTGGAAATCCCTCATCCTGAAAATAAATTTTTCCAGACAGTAAAAGTCACATGGAAGTTTATTACAACTTTTGTAAAAGCACTTTTCCATCTCCATGAACTTATTTATCAACATAAATATAAAGATATTACAGACTACTTGCCGTGATAAAAAACAAACCCGAAGAAGACGTTGGATCTTCTTCGGGTACTTTTATGCAGTTCTGTCAAACTGACTGTTGTAAAGTTCAGCGTAAAATCCGTTTTGGCTGAGAAGTTCTTCATGTGAGCCTTGCTCAATAATATCTCCGTCTTTCATTACAAGAATCAGGTCAGCATTCCTGATTGTTGAAAGTCTGTGGGCGATAACAAAGCTTGTTCTGTTTTCCATCAAGGTGTCCATTGCTTTCTGAGTGATGAGCTCTGTTCTTGTGTCAACAGAGGATGTTGCTTCATCAAGGATAAGCATAGGGCTGTTCTGAATCATTGCACGTGCTACCGTAAACAACTGTTTCTGTCCTGCAGAAATGGTTGTTTTTTCGCTCATAACTGTGTCGAATCCCTGAGGAAGACTTTTCACAAAATGATAAATTCCACATGCTTTACAAGCTTTTATCAGGTCTTCATCTGTTACGTTTTCTTTGTTGTAAACAAGGTTTTCTCTCACAGTACCCTCAAAGAGCCACGTATCCTGGAGTACCATTGAGAAAAGTGAATGAACGCTGTCACGCTTCATGTCGGAGATAGGAGTGCCGTCAATTTTAATTGAACCTGAGTTTACTTCAAAGAATCTCATGATAAGGTTAACCATTGTAGTTTTACCTGCACCTGTAGGTCCCACAATTGCAACTTTCTGACCCGGTTTTACGTGCGCAGAGAAGTTTTTGATGATAATTTTATCAGGGTTGTCGGGATATGAAAAGCGTACATTTTCAAATTCGACT
>JAZRNJ010000136.1:0-14927 GCA_045648125.1 Acutalibacteraceae bacterium | reverse complement strand
ATGTCAATCGGACGTTTTGTTTCCGGTTTACTTGCTGATAAAATCAGCACATGGAAGCGTATCGGTATAGGCACTGCTATTCTCGCACCTGCCATTTTAGTTATGCTTCTTCCCTTGCACGGTGCAGTTACTGTGGTTGGTTTGTTCCTCGTAGGATTGGGTAATGGTTCTATTTACCCCAACATGATACACCTGACACCTCACAATTTCGGAAAAGAAGTATCACAATCAATTATGGGCTCACAGATTGCATTTGCATACATCGGTGTTATGTTATCACCACCTATGGTCAGTCTTGTAAGCGGACTGTTTGGCATAAAAATATACCCTGTTCTGCTTGCTGTATTCTATGTGATAATGGTTATTGCATTGAAATGCTTCATAAACAGATTGAAAAAGCAGGGCAGATACGATGTAAACATCTGATTTTGCAAGGATGGTTGAACAATGAAAAATAATGATAAGTTTGATATAAAAAGTTTCGTCTCGCCTGATGTTTCCTACTCTCCTGTTTATATATGGGTATGGAATGTCATCTGCACAGAAGACATTATAGACACTCAGCTTGAAGAGATGCAGAATCTTGGCATACGGGCATTTTATATCCTTCCTGAGCCGAAGGAATTCCGTCCTGACAGTATGCCGACAAACCTGACTCCTGACTATCTGTCAACGGAATATTTTGAACTTTGTGCCTATGCCATCCAGAAGGGCAAGAGCCTTGGCATGAATTGTTGGATTTACGATGAAGGTGGTTGGCCCTCAGGCAGTGCATGCGGAAAAGTCATGAAAAATCATCCGGAATATGCACGGCAGGTACTGAAAGTTTATGAGAAATCTTTTCTCGCAGGTGATGTGTATAACAAAACTTCATCCCATGTTCTTGCAGCTTTTCTGAATGACAAAGAAATTATTGAAGAGGGTTACATATTTCCCGAAAATACTGTTGTAACTGAGTATGTTGCAGAAAAAGAAATTTCTGATTATCCCGATTTACTCAATAAAGAAGCAACGGAATATTTTATAGAAATTACTCACAAAAAATATGCTGAGTCCTTGAAAAGTGAACTTGGTGAAACTGTTACAGCCGTGTTTACAGATGAACCCAAAGCATCACCAGGAGCCTTCAACAATGAGTTAGCAGAGAAATATGAAACCTTATACGGTGAGTCAATCATACCATATCTGCCGTTGATTGCAGAAAGAATTGCAACTACAGAAGAAAATGTTAATATACTATATCGCTGGTACGATTTATTGAGCCGTATGTTCTGCGAGAACTTTCTTCTTCCCTGCAAAAAATGGGCAAATGAAAATGGTATTGCTTTTACAGGGCATATGGATAAAGACCACAGTCCTGACGGTTGCATGGATGGTGGCGGAAACTTTAATTTAATGCGTGCTCTGAGATGTTTTGATATTCCCGGTATAGATGTTATCTGGCGTCAGCTTTATCCTGAAAATAAAACAACAGATAAAAATGATATGAATGGCTACAACGGATTTTTCCCGAGATACGCTTCGTCTGCTGCTGCACAAAACGGCACAAAACTTGCAATGAGCGAAATCTTCGGCGTAGCAGGACCGGGACTCACCTACGATATAATGAGATATACCGTAGGCTATCAGGTTGTACGTGGAATAAACATCTTCAATCCCTTTAATTTCCCCCTCGGTCGCAAAGGTCAACTTCTTGCACAGGAACTACCGATTTTTACGGAGAATCAACCATATCACAAGCACCTGAATCAGTTTAACCGTTATACGGAAAGGCTGTCATATATATCTTCTCTCGGAGAGCGTGTATGTGAAACTGCACTTTATTATCCCGTTTGTGATTTTCAGGGCGGTCTGAAATCAGAAGCTTTATCAGAAGAATTTGATACTATGGGTAGAAAACTTGAAGATATGATAGTGGATTTTGATATTGTCGACGATGATGTCATACAGGTTGCAGAAATAACAGATAACGGCTGTATGCACATCGGCAGAGCGAAATACAAACACATTATCATTCCGAAAAACGCTTATATTCCCGAAGACACAAAAAAAGCATTGAATCGCTTTATCAACTGTGGCGGAAGAGTTTCACATGAACTTTCAGATCTCACAGTTGTAATTCATGTTGAGGGTAATGGCTTACGTGCAATGCACAGAAAAACAGAGAATGCAGAAATTTTCTGTCTGTTCAGAGAAACAGGAGAAAATGGAGATTATCAGATTCACTTGCCTTCAGCAAAAGGATATCTGCTTGATTTAGAAAATGGTCAATTACAGAAATTACAAACTCAAAACGGTGTTTTGAAACTCTCACTTGCCATAGGAGAAACGGCTGTGGTGTTACTGACAGACGAAGTTCTGAATGCAGAGAACAAAAAAGAATTCAGAGCAAAAACCGAAATTCAGAATGATTTCCTGTTCTGCAAAGAAACTGAACTTATTTGTAATGAAAACGGATTTGAAAATATCAGACATTCTGATAAAGGTGTTCCCGTGAGCTTGGGTGATTGGTCTTATTTAATCGGCAGTGCTTACTCAGGTAGCTGTGTTTATGAAACGACTTTTACACTCCCTGAGGAAGAAGCAGGTAAAGAGGGCGAAATCGACCTTGGAAATGTGCATTTCACAGCAAGTGTTTATCTGAATGAAAAGTTTGCAGGTACTGTGCTGATGCCTCCGTATAGAATAAAGATACCGAACGGTGTCCTTGATAAAAACAACAAACTGAAAATAGTTGTAACTAACACATCTGCAAACCGGTATGTTCACACCGATTACTTTGACAAGTGGAAGACAGAAGAATTATCTCCGTATTTTGACGGAGAAAAGGAATACGCAAAAGATTATGCATCAGGTGGTTTATACGGACCTGTTGTGTTATATACAAAATGAGATTATTAAGGTGATAATATGATAAGCTTTAAACAAAACAACGAAATTACATACGATGATAAAGACCTGATGGAAGAAAATTCTTTTATCGGTGCAGAAATCGAAAAAGAACCTATTCCTGTTTTTAAAGAAATAAAGGATAAACTTCCTCAGCCTGTGTGGGAAAATCACAAAGATTACATTGATTGCTATTGGAAGGTGTGGGAGATTGCGTTTAAAAATCTCTTTCAACCTAAAGAGGGTACAGGCTTTATCTCAAATTACATTGATGCTGCATTTAACGGTTGCATCTTCATGTGGGACTCGGCTTTTATGCTCATGTTCGGAAAATATGCTGACAGAATTTTCAAATTTCAGAAAACTTTTGATAATTTTTATTCCCATCAGCATAAGGACGGATTTATCTGCCGTCAGATAGAAGAGGACACAGGCAACGATGTTTTTGCACGTCATGACCCTGCATCAACAGGCCCTGAAGTTATGACCTGGTGTGAATGGGAATATTACCTGAATTTCGGTGACAAAGAAAGATTATCAAGAGTTTTCCCTTGTCTTGTGGCATATCACCAGTGGATGCAGGAGCATTTTACATGGCGTGACGGTACTTATTTCTCCTCAGGTTACGGTTGCGGAATGGATAACTGTCCGAGGCTTGATGAAAAATATCACGTTTGCTACAGCCACGGTCACATGGTTTGGGTAGATGCTTGTATGCAGGAACTTAACGCTTGTAATCTGCTTATAAAAATGGCCAAGGAATTGGGAAGAGAAGAATTCATTCCTGAACTTCAGCAGGAAAGCGAACACCTCTTTAAAGTTATAAATGAAAAACTCTGGGACGAAAAAACACAGTTTTATTACGACCTTAAAAATGACGATACCTTTAACGGAGTCAAGCACATAGGTGCTTTCTGGGCACTTCTTGCAAAATGTGTTCCCGAAAACAGAAAAGAAAGTTTCATTGCTCATCTTAACAATGAGCAGGAATTCAGAACAGACCACAGAGTTCCCACTCTTTCAAAGGACCATCCCGAATATAACGAAAAAGGCGGTTATTGGTGTGGTTCTGTCTGGGCACCCACAAACTATATGGTCTTAAAAGGTCTTGACGCTTATGGAAAACATGACCTCTCTTATGAAATCGCCTGTACTCACCTTGATGCAGTAGTAGATGTATTTAAAGACACGGGGACAGTTTTTGAGAACTATTCCCCTGAAAAAATTGAAGGCAGATTTATGAAGGGTAGTTCATCTTTACCCGATTTTGTTGGTTGGACAGGAATTATTCCGATTTCTATTATGTTTGAATATGTTTTCGGTATTAAGCCTGATGCATCGAACAATAAAATCACATGGCATATAAACCGTCTTGAAAAACACGGAATTGAAAAATATCCCTTCGGCACAGATGGTGAATTAACTCTTATCTGTGAAAAGAGAAACTCTCCTGATGAAAAACCCGAAGTAACAATAAAATCAAATGTACCTGTTACAGTTGAAATTATATGGGGAGACAATAAAGAAATTTTAGACATATAACTTTTCATTAAATGAACAGACTGACTTTTTCGTTCAGTCTGTTTATTTCTTTTTATCAGATAAAACGATTTTATTGAAAGTTGTGTTATGGTTGTGATATAATATCCAAAAGCAATATTAAATCTGTTTTTTCGTGATAGGTGATGCCTTATGAGTAAAAAACCGAATGTTTTATTTATTGTTACCGATGACCAGCGTTTTGACACAATTCACGCTCTGGGTAACAATGAAATTATTACACCAAATCTTGATAAACTGACCTTCAGAGGTACATCCTTTGTCCGTGCCCACATTGCAGGAGGCACATGCGGTGCTGTATGTATGCCGAGCCGTGCTATGATTATGTCAGGACGAAATCCTTTTCACCTTGAAGAGTTGGGAGGAAATATTCCCGAAGAGCACAAAACTCTTGCCGAAACATTCAAAAACAACGGTTATCATACAATCGGTCTTGGAAAATGGCATAACGGATGCCCTGCCTATGCCAGAAGTTTCACTCAGGGTGCAAAAATTTTCTTCGGTGGAATGTGGGACCATTGGAATGTGCCTACATGCCGTTTTGACCCTACAGGAAAATATGACAATATAATTAACTTTGTTGTAGATTTTTATAAGGATAATCAACCACAGCCACAGCATTGTGATGAATTTGACCCGGGGAAACATTCAAGCACCCTTCTTACAGATTCAGCCATTGAACTGCTGAAGAAAAATGCAGGTAAAGAAAACCCGTTCTTTATGTATCTTGCTTTCCTTGCACCACACGACCCTCGCACTATGCCTGACAAATTCCGTGAAATGTACGACCCTGAAAAAATTACTCTTCCACCTAATTTTCAGGAAATCATCCACACCAACTACCCTCTTATGATACACCGTGACGAACATCTTGCAGCGTATCCCCGTGACGAAAAAGAAATCAGGCGTCATATTGCAGAATATTTTGCAATGATAACACATCTTGATTACGAAATCGGAAGACTCTTTGATGCACTTCACGAATCAGGTGAGGAAGATAACACAATAATCGTATTCACAGGTGATAACGGTCTTGCAGTAGGTCAGCACGGATGGCTGGGTAAGGAAGATATTTATGAACACGGAATACGTATTCCCCTTATCATGGCAGGTCCGGGAATAGCAAAAAATCAGAGAAATGACGCTTATGTCTATCTTTACGATGTTTTCCCCACACTTTGCGAAAAAGTGGGCATAGACATACCCTCCTCTGTTGACGGCAAAAGTTTTGCACATCTTCTTGACGGTGAACACGGGGAAAGTTTCCGTGATGAACTGTACCTGATTTTTGATAAATTTGTCCGTGGTGTAAAAGATGAAAATTACAAACTTATCGAATACCGTAACGGTGATGAAGAAGAGGACAAATGGACTTTCCTTTACGATATTATAAATGACCCATGGGAAACAAAAAACCTTGCAGATGATGAAAACTATAAAAACAAGGTTAATGAAATGAGAGCAAAAATCATTAAACACCGTGATGAGTGGGAAGAACAATCTCACCCGTGGGGTGTTGATTTCTGGAAAAGATTCTGAGAAAATACTCATCAAAACTTTATGAGTATCCACTCAGTTGCAAGATTTATAAGTATATGCTATTATGTAAATATATTGAGTGAAAGCAGGTTTTTTATGAATTATCTTAAATATGTAAATATAAAACAGGGTACGGAATCTCTCCACAGATTTTCTCAGGGTAACACTTTACCTCTTGTGCAGAAGCCTTTCGGGTTTGCAGCATTCAGTCTGCAGACTGAAACTTCCCGCGGAAGCTGGTATTATCATCCGGGAGACCGTTCTGTTGAAGGTATCCGTCTTACACGTCAGCCAAGTCCGTGGATAAGTGAGCACAGTGCTTTTACCATGATGCCACAGATAGAAAAACCTTATGTTGAGTTTGAAGACTGCTGGTCAGGATATGACCCCGACAAAGCTATATTACAGCCTCATTATCTTAAATGCTATCTCAAAAGACCTTTCTGTGACTTTGAACTTACTCCCACAGAATACGGTGCTTGTGTAAGACTCAGTTTCAAGAAAGACTTTGACCGTTACCTTTCTGTACTTCCCGTCAAATTCAATTGCGAATATGAATTTGACAAAGAAACCAACCGACTTTATTGCTGTACTGACTGCAATCAGGGAAGAAAAACTCACGATAAAGGCAGACTTACAGGCTACTACGTTTTCCAGTTTGACGAAGAGTCAGTTGATGCTGACAAAATCCTTACAGGCAGCAGAGACACCTGTGACACAGAACACAGTCTCAGCATCAAGGGTGAAAACACAGGAATTCACATTGCACTGAAGAAAAAGGATGTTACTTTTACCGTTGCCACATCATTCATAAGCTATGAACAGGCAGTAAGAAATCTTCAGCACGATTCTGTTTACGGAAGTTTTGATGAACTCAAAGCAGAAAACGAGCGTATCTGGAATGAATATCTCAGCAAAATTGAAATTGATGCAGATGAAGATACAATGAAAACTTTCTACAGTTGCATGTACCGTACCTTCCTCTATCCTCACAAGGCTCATGAGCCTGACGAAAAGGGAAATCCCATTCACTACTCACCAAGTGCCGACAAGGTACTTCCCGGTGTAAGATACACAGATAACGGTTTCTGGGATACATACCGTACCAACTATCCTTTCTATTCAATAGTGGCAAAAGATATTCTCCCCGAAATAATCGAAGGATATATTCAGGATTATATTGACGGCGGATGGTTACCACGTTGGACTGCAGGTGACGCAAAAAACTGTATGCCAAGCACTGCCATTGACGCAGTAATTGCCGATATTGCAACAAGAAATCTTATTTCAAAGGATTTGCTCAGAATTGCCTTTGAGGGTATGGAACACCATGCAAATAAATCTTCAACTGTCCCTGCTTACGGCAGAGAGGGCTGCGAAGAATACCTGAAACTCGGTTATGTGCCTTACGACAAATTCTCTGAAAGCGTAAATCTTACTCTTGACGCAGCATACTTTGATGATTGCCTTGCTACCGTGGCTGAAATATTGGGCGAAAGCGAAAAGAAAGAGAAATATCTTCTCCGTTCAAAAAATTATAAGAATATTTTCGACCCGGAAACAGGTTTTATGAGACCCAAGGATTCTGAGGGTAACTTCAAGCCTGACTTCGACCCGATAAAATGGGGTGGCGATTATACGGAAGCAGCTGCATGGCAGACATCTTTTGCAGTACAACACGATATTGAAGGTCTTGCAGAACTCTACGGTGGCAAAGAAGGTCTCATTAAAAAGCTTGACGAATTTTTCGCAACTCCTGCTGATTACAGAGTGGGCGGATATAACTACGAAATCCATGAAATGACTGAAATGGCTGCATGTGACTGGGGTCAGTGTGCAATATCTAATCAGCCCAGCTTCCACATCCCCTTTATTTATACATACCTTGGTTATCCCGAAAAGACAGAATACTGGCTGAAGAAAATCTGTGCTGAAGGCTTCTCCTGGAAAGATGACGGTTTCCCAGGAGACGAAGACAACGGCTCAATGGCTGCATGGTATATCTTCTCATGTCTCGGAATATACCCCATCACTCCCGGTAAGCCTATCTACACAAACTGCAAACCCATAGTTGATAACATCAGAATTCTCGGCAAAAAAGTAGATTTCACAAAATTCGGTAACATCATCACATACGATGAAATCATGAAAGAAATCGAAGCATAAACTAATAACCCCTGAAAGATTGAAAAAGGAGTATAACAGCAAATGAAAATAGCACTTTTCGGAACAAATCAGATTCAGTTTTCAAAAGTTTACACTCCCGAGGTACTTAAAAAGTTGGGTGAATATGGTGAACTGTCAAAAAAAATCAATCAAAAAAATCTTGAAGAAAATGCAGAATTTCTTGCTGACTGCGAAATTGCCTTTTCAACATGGGGAATGCCCGGGTTTACAAAAGAAGAAATTGCAAAATACATGCCGAAACTCAAAGCCGTATTTTATTCAGCAGGTACAGTTCAGTATTTTGCACGTCCTTTCCTTGAAAGCGGAATAAAAGTTTTCAGTGCTTTTGCGGCAAACGCCGTTCCTGTTGCAGAATTCACTTTTGCCCAGATTTCACTTGCTGCAAAAGGATTTTTTCAATCTGCAAAAAGTTATAAAACCCTTCCTTTACGTTCACACAGGTTCGCCAATACTGCAACAGGTAATTTCGGATGTAAAGTAGGTCTTGTGGGGCTTGGTGCAATCGGAAAAATGGTTGCAGAAAAATTAAAAGCACTTGATGTTGAAGTTTATGCCTGCGACCCCTTTGTAGCGGAAGAGACAGCAAAAGAACTGGGAGTTACACTTGTTGATATGGAAACGCTTTTCTCGGAATGTGATATCATCAGTAACCATCTTGCAAACAAAACCGAACTTGAAAATATCTTTAACAGCAAACTTTTCACACTGATGAAAAAGCATTCGACCTTTATCAACACAGGCAGAGGTGCACAGGTTAATGAATATGCTCTCGCATGGTCTCTTCTGTGTCATCCGTCAAGAACTTTTATAGGTGATGTAATAAAAAGTGAACTTTTTCCGTATATCTGTCCCCTTTTCTGGTGTCCTAATGCAATTCTCACTCCCCATATAGCAGGAAGCACAGGCAAAGAACCACAGAGAATGGCCTACTACATGATGGAAGAAATGGAAAGATTCCTTTACGGTGAAACAACCCGATATGAAGTTACCATAGATATGCTGGAGAAAATGGCATAATGTAACTTTCAATTTATCAAAATGATATACTTTCATAAACAGTAATAAAAAACAGGAGAATAGTTATGGTAGTAAGATTGATAAAACCTGAAGAAGCTGTAGATTATCACAAAGTTTCTGCAGCATCATTCATCTGGAAATTCAACAAAGACGAAGACAATAAGGTTGAAGTACCCGTTCTCGGTGCTTTTCATGAAGATAAACTCATAGCAGGGGTTGAATTGTTTGATTTCAGATGCAACTACTGCGGAAATCTCATAAACACACTTGTTATCAGCGGAGTATGCAGTCAGCCTGAATACCGTGGAATGGGTGCTGTACGTGCAATATTTGATGAAATAGGTCAGACTGCCGTTGAAAACGACATTACTGCCGGTTTCCTTGCACCATTCTCAATCTCATATTACGAGAAGTTCGGTTTTGCAAATCTCAACCGTACCTTTGCCATCAGAATCCCTTTTAATAATCTCACACATATCCCCCACAGTAATGATGTTGAACTTTATACAGGAGAACAGTTTGAAGAGTTGTGTGAACTTCACAACAAATGTGTGTTCAGAACAAACCTTATGGCTCTCAGAGAAAATAAACATCATTTTTGCCAAAGCCCTCTTGAAAAAGCTGATTACACATACATCCATCGTAATTCTTACGGAGAGGCAGACGGATATGTACGTTTCAGAATTAATCGTCCTGATGAACTTGTTGCAGAAGAATTTTTTGTATTGACTCCCGATGCACTCAAAGGAATTATCGGTTTTTTACGCGGTTATGACAGCGTTGCGAAAACTCTGCTTGTCAGAAAACAGTATCAGGGTTCACCTCTTTCCTGTTTTGCTGACAGAATCAATAACGTATCTTACGAATATCAGGGTGGTTATGCAGGCAGAATTTACAACCTGAAAAAACTGCTTGAAAATAATGTATATCCTGACAAACACGGTAAATTCAGCATATTAAGCCTTGATAATCTGGAACAAAACAAAGGAATATTTGATGTTGAATATGAAAACGGCAAAGCAGTTGTTACACAGAGAAATGACGGTGATTATGACCTGTCACTCACACCTCCTGCAGCAGCGAGACTTTTACTTGCAGGCGAAGGTCATTCATCTGAAACTGCAGTTTTCATAGACGGTGTGGAACTAAAAAACAATGCAGACGATTTCTTCCGTGCATTCCCCCACCGTCAGACACTTTTTACAGACAGTTTATGGTCAACATAAAAAGAGTTTACGAAATACGTTTACAAAACTTTCTTTTTTATGTTAAAATATTTCAGACATATAATTTATCTATTAAATTTACGGAGGTAATTTTATGGCAACGATTAAACTTATTTTTTCTTTTCTTCTTGCATTCTGGCAGGTACTTACACCTGTAGGTGCGCTCATTTTAAACGGTGGTGAAGATAACTTTTTCACAGAATGGTCTGCTAATGACGAATTTACTTCTGACAGCTATGCTGAAGTAAAAAAGGCTCCTGACAAAGATTTTGTAATTCTCAACCTTGCTGATGTGCAGCTTAAAGATGATATCCTTTATGACATAAACGGCGAGGAAACAGCAAAGCTTATCGACCAACTTGTATCTGCTCACAAACCTGACCTTATTACTCTCACAGGCGATAATGCATGGGGCACAATGGCATATCTTGAACTTATTAAACAGGTTGATTCATACGGTGTTCCCTGGGCACCTGTTATGGGTAACCATGACGGTCAGTGTCTCATCAACGAATTCTGGGCAGCGTATCTCCTTTCAGAGGCTGAAAACTGTCTTTTTGAATTCGGTCCTGAGGATATGGGATATGGTAACTACATAATCAACATCACAGAAAACGGTAAAATTATCCACACTCTTGTAATGCTCGACACTCACAACAACACAAGTTATGAACTTGAGGACGGAACTGTTATCGGCGGTTACGACCATCTCTGGAACAATCAGATTGAATGGTACAAATGGGCAATCAACGGCACAAAGAAACTTGCAGGAAAAACAGTTGAAAGCACAGTTTTAATGCATATACCTGTTTATGAATACAAAGATGCGTGGAAAATGGCTTTCGGCTCTGACGAACAAGGCACTCTTCCCGAAGATAAAGCACCTGAAGCCAAAGGTATGAACGGAGAAGGCGTACACAGCGCACCTGTAAACAATGGCTTCTTCAATGTATGCAAAGAACTCGGAAGTACAAAGAACATGCTTGTAGGTCACGACCATTCCAACGATTTCCAGATTTACTATGACGGAATCAGACTCAACTACGCAGTTAAAACAGGATACGGTGCATATTGGGATGCATGGCTTATGGGTGCATCAACAATTACAATTGATTCTGATGGCTCTGCTCTCGTTGAACAGAATTACGTAGAAAGCGTAATCAAATAAAAATTTATCTTCAAAAGTCAAAACCTCCGGCTCACTCAGCCGGAGGTTTTAAGTTAATCATAATTCAGCTTATAAACAGAAGTCCTTTGCACCGTAATACTTAAGGAAAAAGTCACTTATCTTTTTGAATACGGGAGTAAGTTTTTCGTTTTTCTCATACTTATCATAGGGTTTTTCATCTTCAAATCCAAGGTCATAAAGTTTTGTGTAAAGTGCAATTTCTGCATTCTTTGCAGCGTCATAGCTCCATGTACGTTTTGCCATTTCTTCCTTTGCTGTTTTGTACAGTGCGTCAAGCTCTGTCTTATCCTCAGCAGAAATTGATGCAAACTGTTCTTCTGTAAGGCTCTCATATTTACGGATTCTGTCACGAAGGCCTTTATTGTCACGGTATTCGTTGAACTGTGCATATCCGCCGTTATTTACTCTTGCATCTGTAATTTCTTTATTTATAGCAATATCAATACAAAGCTGAATAACATCTTCAATTGATGACTGAAGTTTCAGATGGCTCTGATTTTTAACAAACCATGTTCTGTCAGGAAGTGCACATGTACCTGCATCAAGTGAACCATCGGGAGAAATATAACTCTTATCAATTGCAGGTTTGTAATTCTCAGGAAGTTTTTCACCATATTTTGCAGATGTTGCACCGAGAGATGTTGACTGAATCTGAATAATATTATCAGAACTGTAATCCCAATTTTCAATAGCACTGGGAAGAGGAAGTCCGTAACCACAGATTACAAAAATGTCCATGCCCTCTTCGGTAAGTTTTTTGGCTGTAGCACCTGCGTTTTTCTGAATTTCATAATATTCATCTGTCTTTGCTTTAAGTGCAGCATGAGCTTCGTCTGAAATATATTTTTCAGCAAGTGCTTCATATTCAGAACTGGGCACAAGTGCCCACATTGACGGACAGTTCATTATGAGATTACCAAGAACCTCTTTAATCACTCTGCCGGCTATGTAATCAATATGGTCTGTGAAAAGGTTATAGGGAAGAATTCTTATTACGACGTTCAGAAGATATCCCAGCCAATCCATTCCACCGTCAGCAAGTTGAAGAATAAGAGGAAGCATTTCTGAATAGAAAAGTTCGTTGTCATCAAAGCTGAGGTCTGCCTTCATAAGGTCGCTGAGAAGATATGAGCCGTCAGTTGCTGCTGCAGCGTAAATTATTCTGTCAATATCATTGGGGTCACAGTATTTTGCAAGATATGCGTTACCGATTGTACCACCGAGGCTTATGAAAACAACTGTCACTTTGTCATGACCTGTCTGCTCTTTAACCATCTTGATGTAAGAATCAAGTCTTTCAGCAGTTTCAAGAGTGTCACCGAATGAACTGTATGCGAAATAATAAGCGTGGTCATAACCTGCTTTTTCGCAATAACCTGAAATATCAACCTGAGCCTTTATGAAATCGTACTCATGTTCATATTTGTATGAGGGAAGTGTGTTACCCTTATCGTCTTTTTTGTAGCCCTGAGCATAGCCGTAAGATTTATCAGGCTTTGTCATTGCAACTTTATCTGAATACCAGTATTCATCAACATGAACTCCGTTTTCACGTGTACCGTCAGCCTTGAAATAATGAGAGTTGAAAGCTTCGTCAACAACTCTTACAAGTTCATCAACAAAAGCGTCTCTGTTACCTGTAATAACGGCAACAACAAGTTTCCAGATAATTGACGGAATAGCACTTGTTATTGTTTTCATGTCAAACATGAACTGCATATCCATACCTTCAACAATTGGGAAACCGTCACTTGTGAGTACATCGTTGCCTTCTTTGTCCTGAACGTAAACCTGTGACTGCATAATACCGTGAACAACAACGATAGGTGTATATTCGCAATCACCTTTACATTCTGTCAGACAACTGTGGTCATATTCAGGAACAGGTTTTGCTGCAAAAGCAGAAATACCTGTTGTCACAAGAATAGCCACTACAAGAAAAATGCTTATAAATCTTTTCATAACTTCATCCTCCTTATTTTTCCATAAGATAAGATTATCACTTTTATTTCTCAAAGTCAATAATAACCAAAAAACAGCACCTGATGGATGCTGTTTTTAGTTTTAGATAAATTCTATAATACGTATGTTTGCACAGGCAGTTATAATCTGTGGTATTCTATCTGCAAACATTCCCTCATAATTGATATGTTCATGACCTGCCACAATGCCTTTTATGAGATTTTGAGATGCAATATATTCAATAACTTTTTTCGTCGTTTCGTCTGCACCTTGTTGCTCACGTCTGTATTGAGAGTAACATTCCATCAGTTTTTCAGGCACTCCCATAAGATATGCACATTCACAACGGCTCATCATCACATCATACAAGTTTTTCTCATAAAGAGGAGTATGCATAAGAAGTATAATGGGCAATCCTTTTTCCACTTCTTTTCTGAGAAAAATAAATTGTTCTTCTTCAAAAAAGTAGTAGCCGTTATCAATAGCCACAAAATTCACACCGTTTATTATACGGGAGGACATCCTGATATCATTTTTAAAAGCACTCTGCACAAAACTGAGACTTATGTTTCTGTATTCTGCAGTTTCTTTTGCCTCACCAACATAAAGGGAAAACTCATGATTTCCTGCAGCCATAAACAGGTCATTCTCATCACAGAAAAGTTTTGCCCTTTCAACATTTTTCACAGAAACAAAATCTATCAGGTCTCCTGTGTGAACAACAGGAATATTTTTTTCTTTTGAAAGTTTGCTTGTTTTCTGTAAAACTTCTTCAGCATGAGGAAAAATCCTGCTTCTTTTTTCTGCAAGTTCAACCTTTCTTTCTCCGTCACGCATATCAGCATAAGTCAGATGTGTGTCTGATATATGTATCACAGAAAAGGGACTGTCAACTCCGATTTTCATTTTAGTTTCAATAAGTGACATTTTATTCACCCTTGATTACAACACCCTGACCTGCTTTGACTGAAAGTGTTATTTTTTTATCTTTCACAATTACATCTTCAATAAATTCATTGCCCTCTGATGTAATATTATAAACTTTCGCTTTTGTGAATTCAGCATCAGGAATATTCCATTTGCCGTCTTTACCGTTTTCGGAATATGCAACAAAGATTTTGTTATCCTCTGTTAATGGAAGAATAACATCTTCTCCTTTTTTGAGAACAACTCCGTTTTTGGTAATTGAACAATCTTCTGCCTTTGAAACTACTCCATCCGAGAAATTAACGGTATATTTCTTTTCATATTCTGCATCGGGATTTTCCGTGTATCCGAGTCTCTTATAACGGTTAAGGTAAATATACGGCACATGATAAGTGCAGAATTCCTTAATGAATGCGGGAGCCCAATCGGCA
>JAZRNJ010000135.1:0-3049 GCA_045648125.1 Acutalibacteraceae bacterium | reverse complement strand
TAATCGTAAAAGATTATGTAGAAGCTCTTGGTCATGCATACGAATCAGAAGTTATCGCTCCCAAATGTGAAGAAGAAGGTTACACATTGTGCACATGTGCTAACTGTGGCAATACACACAAAACAGCAATCACAGCGGCTCTTGGTCACAAAGCAGGCGAAGCTGTTAAAGAAAATGTAGTTGATGCAACATGTACAGCAGCTGGTTCTTATGAATCAGTAGTTAAATGTACAGTATGTGGCGAAGTAAGCAGCCGTGAAACAGTAGAAGTTGCTGCTAAGGGTCACGATTACAAAGCAGTTGTAACAGATCCCACATGAACAGCAGAAGGCTTCACAACATACACATGTGCAAACTGTGGTGACAGTTATGTATCAGACAAAGTTGCAACTGCAGATCACACAGCAGGTGATTGGGTAGCAGACAAAGAAAAAGATAACTACTACAACAAGTTCTGTACAGTATGCGGTACTCTCCTTGAAACAAGCAAGCTTAAAGGCTTCGATATCGGTGATGAATACGTTAAGACTAAGTATGTAAGAAAAGCTCCTGCTTTCACACTTACAGCTACACTTGATCCCGAAGACTCAAAAGTAGATAACTACAAAGTAGTTTGGGCATCATCAAACGAAAAAGTTGCTACAGTAGATGAAGATGGTAACGTTACAACTCACCACCTCGGTGAAGCTATCATCACAGCAACACTTGTTGATGGTGAAGGTAATGAAATTGCTAAGGAAGCTTGCGTAGTAGAAGTTTACTACACATTCTGTCAGTGGCTCATCTGGTTCTTCCTCATCGGTTGTGCATGGTACTTTGTATAATCCTGAAGTAAGAACATTTCAGATTAGCATAATTTAAACTAACGAACCCCTTTGCAGAAATGCAAAGGGGTTTTAACATCTTATCCGGTATAATTGTATCTGATTTAAGATAAAAATATAAATATAAAAATCCAATAAAAACAAGTGTTTCAATAAAGTTAAAAGCATCAGAAATTTTAGAATTTCTGATGCTTTTTCAGGTTTTATAATTTGGTTTTTATACAGTCACTAAAAAGTTTAAATATCAAGACTTTCAAGCATCTGTGCAAACAATGTATTTGCCCATGCAAACCATGTTCTTGAAAAAATTGTAGGGTCATCAACATTAAAAGATTCATGCATAAAGTTTGTTCCTGCATGTGTAACACTGAGCATTCTGAGACATTCAAGGATTTCATCTATATCGCATGAAGTAAGTATCTGCATTGTGAGTGCTATATGCCAGATGCTGTTTTTAGGTGTGTGAGGACTGCCCACACCCTTTGCAACTTTTCCCTCAAAATAATAGGGGTTATCTTTTGAGAGAATAAACTTTCTTGTGTTCTGATAAATCTCGTCATCCTTTTCACAGTAACCGAGGTAAGGTGCTGCCATAAGACTTGGTGAGTTTGCATCATCCATAAGGTTGTAGTTGCCGAAACCGTCTGTTTCGTAAGCATAAATTCTGCCGTATTTCGGGTGAAGATACGTTCCGTAAGTCTTAATACCGTTATCTATTTCTTCGCTGAGTTTCCTGCACTTATCAGCAAGAAATTTATTTTCAAAACCTATTTCAGCCATTTCAGCAGCATACTTCATTGCAACTACTGCCATCATGTTTGAAGGCACAAGGTAGTTAAAAATACAACTGTCATCTGAAGGTCTGAAACCTGACCATGTCATACCTGTAAAATTAACAGGTCTTCCGTAACCACCAAAAGGAAGAGTATCAGATGCTCGTGCATTTTCTCTGTCGAAGAAGTAAGTTGAGTTATCACCGTGATGCTGTTCTTTTATAAAATGGTCAACAATTGTTTCAAGCATACGCTCAAATTCTTCCGTAAAAATTTCTTTATCACCGGTTGATTTGAAAAATTCATAAGAAAGATAAATAGGTGCGCAGAGTGAGTCAACTTCATATTTTCTTTCCCAGATAAGTTCATGCTCAAAATCAGTATTGTCGTGCCAACTGTCTTTAGTAGGTGTTGCATTAAATGCATTTGAATATGGGTCAAGGTTTACGTAATAAGCATGTTTTGCAATAACGCCTTTTAAAATATTTTTAAGGTCTTCATCTTCTGACGCATATTTGATGTAAGGCTTTAACTGTGCAGCACTGTCACGCAGCCACATAGCAGGAATATCACCTGTAATTACAAAATAGCTACCATCGGGAAGTTCTTCTGTTGTGGTTTCAATTGTATTAAGAAAACACTGTTTTGCGAGAGGTGCAAGAGCAGGAAAAACTTTTTCCATTTTCTTCTCAAGTTCCTCTGATTTTTTTAAAAGTATTTCGGGAGTTTTCATAATTAATCCTCTTATTCATCAAGTTTAAGAACTGCCATAAATGCTTCCTGAGGTACTTCAACAGTACCGAAGTGACGCATACGTTTTTTACCTTCCTTCTGTTTTTCAAGAAGTTTCTTTTTACGTGTGATGTCACCACCATAGCATTTTGCAAGAACGTCTTTTCTCATTGCCTTAATAGTTTCCCTTGCAATAACTTTGCCGCCAACGCAAAGCTGAACGGGAATTTCAAACATCTGACGGGGAATATTATCTTTAAGTTTTTCGGCAATTTTTCTTGCCTTTGAATATGCTTTTTCAGAGTGAATAATAAACGAAAGAGCATCAACAATATCGCCGTTGAGAAGTACATCAAGTTTTACAAGTTTTGATTCGTAATAACCTTTAATCTCGTAGTCAAAAGAAGCGTAACCCTTCGTTCTTGATTTAAGACAATCAAAGAAGTCGTAAATGATTTCGTTAAGGGGCAATTCATAGTGGATATCAACACGGTCAGCCGTGATATAAGTCATATCCTTGAAAACACCACGTCTGTCCTGACATAAGTCCATAATTGTTCCTACATAATCACTTGGAGCGTAAATGTGAGCATTTGTAATAGGCTCTTCACAGTGGTCAATGACTGCCGGGTCAGGGTAATGAGTAGGGTTATCAATTTCAATGACACTGCCATCAGTTAAATATATTTTATAAATAACACTGGGAATTGTAGTAACAAG
>JAZRNJ010000134.1:0-3396 GCA_045648125.1 Acutalibacteraceae bacterium | reverse complement strand
CCTGCATTGAGTCATATTAAAAAAGGTGGTATATATGATTATTTTGATGTAATCATAACAGGGGATATGACAGAAAACGAAAAACCTGCACCTGATATATATCTGAAAGCATGTAGTGAACTTGGTGTTATCCCTGCTGATGCAATGGGTCTCGAAGATAGTTATAACGGTGTAAGAGCTATATATTCTGCAGGTATGAGGGCGGTTATGATTCCTGATATGGTAGAGCCTGATGATGAAATGCGCGAGAAAACTTATGCTATTAAAGAATCATTGCATGATGTTATAAATCTGATTGAAGAAATTAACAAAAAACAGACATAAAGTCTGTGTAATACGCTGATAAGTAAAATAGCATAAATTGTTGATATGAATCACAATTTATGCTATTATTAAAAGGATGTGAGATAATGAACGACAATAGTGTTTTACTGTCTTATGCAGAAGACAGAAGATTTAAGTGCAGTAATGACTATGTAGTGACTTCCACATCCTTTCTTGATGTCCGTCAACAATCTGTTTTAAGCAGAAAACTTTCTGATGTTGATGGTGTGAATGCAGTTTTTTATGGTGGGTTTGACACTGCTGAAAGAAACGTCCTTGTGTTTTCACCTGATTTTCTCGGATTGTCAGATTCTGACTTAACGGAAAGCTATTTCAAAGAAAACTCTGATGATAACCCGTTAACGGTTCTGAGATTAAAGAAAGATAGTTTTTCTTCGGTTACACACAGAGACTATCTCGGGGCTCTTATGGGGCTCGGTATTAAAAGAGAGATGGTAGGTGACATTATTGTTAATGATAATGGCGCCGATATCATTGTTATCAAAACTATTGCAACTTATATAAAAAACGAACTGAAATCAGTGGGCAGAGCATCTGTGACAGTAAGTGAAATCGGATTTTCCGAACTGTCAGAAAATATCAATAATATTCGTGAAGACGTCATAAATGTATCTTCTATGAGACTTGACAATGTTATTTCTGCCTGTTTCAGATTGTCACGTTCTGAAAGTGCAAATGCTATTGTATCAGGCAGTGTTTATGTGAATTCTTCGCAGATACTTAAATGTGATAAGAGAGTAAGTGTTGGTGACAAGATTGTTTTCAGAACGAAAGGGAAAGTTGTTTTAAAAGAAATCTCAGGAGTTTCAAAAAAAGGAAGAAATTTTTTGAAAATTGACGTTTATCAGTGAATTATGACTTGACAAAAGTATACTTTTTGGTATATAATTATACGATTTAAATTATTAAGAATGGGTGGCAGAGATGAAGCAAATTTTCAGCTGTATTTTACGCACAACTGAACAATCTCAGAAAAATTGCTTTATAAGCAACACTTTTTCATTCTTATCTTTTGATATTGAGCAGTATCATTATCTTAAATAGGCTGTATTTTTAAATTTATAGCCAGTAATTTTGTTAAAGTATTGGCTGATTTTATATCAGCCATTTATTATATTTGCATTTTGCAAAAATCTATGAATGGGAAGTATGTCTATGAAAAAGGTTTACATCGTCCTTGAAGACGGACACATCTTTGAAGGCAAGGCATTCGGTGCTGTAGGCGAAGCATTGGGTGAACTTGTTTTTACAACGAGTGTTGTTGGTTATGTTGCTACACTTACTGACCCCAGATATTACGGTCAGATAATTTTGCAGACTTTTCCGCTCATTGGTAACTATGGTTTTATCAGTGCACAGCAGGAAAGTGATAAAGTTTGGGCAAATGGTTACATCGTAAGAGAGTGGTGTGAAAATCCCTCCAACTTCAGATGTGAAGAAACACTTGACGAATACCTCAAAAAGCAAGGTGTTGTTGGTGTTTATGATGTTGACACACGTGAAATCACTCAGCTTATCCGTGAAAACGGTGTAATGAATGCCAAGATTGTTTCAAGTCTTGATGATATTGATTATGATGAAATCAAGAGTTATAAAGTAATAAATGCAGTTAAATCTGTCTCAAGCGGTAAATCCGAAACATTTGGTAGTGAAAACAATGGTGTGAATGTTACTGTTGTTGATTTCGGCTACCAAAAGAATGTTGTTGCATCACTGCTTGAAAAAGGTTGTAAAGTAACTTCAGTTCCGGCAACTGCTTCTGCTGAAGAAATCCTTGCAACTAATCCTCAGGGTGTTGTTCTTTCAGACGGCCCCGGAAATCCTGAAGATAATAAAGATGCTATAAAAGTTGTTTCCGAACTTATTGGCAAAACTCCTGTTTTTGCTGAAGGTCTTGGTCATCAGATTCTTGCTCTTGCAAATGGTGCAGAAATTGAAAAACTCAAGTTTGGTCATCGTGGTGGTAACCAGCCTGTAAAGAGTCTTAAAACAGGTAAAACATATATCACAAGCCAGAATAACGGATATACCGTAAACGCTGAAAGTGTAGAAAAATGCGGTGGTAAAGTAACTTATATCAACGTAAATGACGGCACATGCGAAGGCATTGATTACGAAGATAAAAATGCTTTCTCTGTTCAATTCCATCCTGAATCAGGACTGAACGAAAGAGATGCTGATAAAATTTTTGATCATGTAGTAGAATTGATGGGAGGTAAAAACTGATGCCGCTTAATAAAGATATCAAAAAAGTACTCGTTATCGGTTCAGGTCCCATTGTTATCGGACAGGCTGCGGAGTTTGACTATGCAGGTGCTCAGGCATGTCGTGTGCTTAAAGATGCAGGTCTTGATGTTGTTCTTGTTAACTCTAACCCTGCTACTATCATGACAGATAAAGCACTCGCTGATGAGATTTATCTCGAACCTCTAAACGCTGAAACTATTAAGAGAATTATTGAAAAAGAACGTCCTGACAGTCTTCTTGCAGGTCTTGGCGGACAGACAGGTCTTACAATTGCTATGCAGCTTAATAAAGAGGGCTACCTTGAAAAGATGGGTGTTAAACTCATCGGTACAAATGCTGAAGCAATTGATAAAGCTGAAGACCGCGAACTTTTCCGTGACACAATGCTTAAAATCGGTCAGCCTTGTATTCCTTCAGATATTACAACTACAATGGAAGGTGCAAGAAAAATTGCTGCTGAAATCGGTTACCCTGTAATTATCAGACCTGCTTTCACACTTGGTGGTGCAGGTGGCGGTGTGTGCTATACACCTGAAGACCTTGAGGTTATTGCGCATACAGGTATTACAATGTCTCCCATTTCTCAGATTCTTGTTGAAAAATATATCTACGGCTGGAAAGAAGTAGAATTTGAAACAATGCGTGACGGTGCAGGTAACTGTATCGCAGTCTGCAGTATGGAAAACGTTGACCCTGTTGGTGTTCATACAGGTGACAGTATCGTTGTTGCTCCTGCTGTATCTCTTTCAAGCAGAGAGTACGATATGCTCAGAAAAGCATCACTTGATATCATTACTGAACTTG
>JAZRNJ010000133.1:0-10039 GCA_045648125.1 Acutalibacteraceae bacterium | reverse complement strand
CTGCACCCAGACTTAAACACCTCGCAGGTTACACATCATGGTATAACTACTTCCAGAAGATTGATGAAAACATTATCATCCGTGACCTTGAAGGTCTTGGCAGAGCAAAAGACAGCGTTTCAATTTATCAGATTGACGATGGTTATGAACCTAAAGTCGGTGACTGGTTAATTCCTAACAAGAAGTTCCCCAAGGGAATGAAATACATTGCTGACAAAATTCACGAAAAAGGCTATCTTGCAGGTATCTGGATTGCTCCTTTCAGCTGTGAAACAGATTCAGTAGTTGCAAAAGAACATCCCGAATGGTTCCTTAAAGTTCCCGGTACAGACAAACGTCATCTCGGTACTTTTGCATGGGGAGGTTCTTATACACTTGATATTTACAATGAAGAAGCAAGAGCATATATTAAAAACTATTTTGATGTAATCCTCAATGACTGGGGTTACGATATGGTTAAACTTGACTTCCTTTACAGCCAGTGTGTGTTCCCGAGAAACGGCAAAACAAGAGGTCAGATTATGTGCGAAGCAATGGATTTCCTTCGTGAATGTGTCGGTGACAAACTTTTCCTTGGTTGCGGTGTACCTCTTCTTCCTTCATTCGGTGTTGTTGATGCTTGCAGAATCAGTTGCGACGTTAGTCTTTCATACAGACCTAAAATTGAAAACATTCTTAATCTCAACAACGAGCTTCCATCAGCTCAGAATGCAATTAACAATACAATTTTCAGAAGACATCTTGACGGCAGAGTGTTCTGTAACGACCCCGATGTTTTCTTCCTTCGTAGTAAAAATCTTAAATTTAATTACGAACAGAAACTTCTTCTTGCTTTCATCAATAATCTCATGGGTAATGTTCTCTTCGTTTCTGATAACGCAGGTGATTACTCGTCAGAAGAAATTGAACTTCTCAAAATGTTCTTCAAAGAAAATGATGCTAAAATCATTTCTGCTGAAAGAGTAAATCTCGGAGACGATATTGAAGTTGTATTTGATGACGGAAAAGGTGCTAAAACACTTAGATTCAATATCCTTACAGGCGTAAGTAACATCAGAGAAATTTTAGGAGTATAAGACTATGAAAAAATTTATTGCTATTTTACTTTCTGCAATTTTACTTATCTCAGTTGCAGGTTGTTCAGGTTCAAACTCAGGTAATTCAGAGCATTCTTTTGTTAAAGTAACGATGGAAAACGGCGATAGTTTCGTTATGGAGCTTATGCCGGAATATGCACCTGAAACAGTTGAAAACTTTCTTCAGCTTGTGAATTCAGGTTTTTACGACGGACTTACTTTCCACAGAATTATTGATGGCTTTATGGCTCAGGGTGGTGACCCTGATGGTACCGGTTCAGGTGGAAGTGATAAAGAAATCAAAGGCGAATTCAAAGAAAATGGTTTCTCTCAGAATACACTTTCTCACGACAGAGGTGTAGTTTCTATGGCAAGAGCACAAGACCCTGATTCAGCAAGCAGTCAGTTCTTTATCTGCTATTCAGGTAATTATAAAGCGTCTCTTGATGGTAAATATGCAGCTTTCGGTAAAGTTGTAGAAGGTATGGAAGTCATTGATTCATTCCTTGATATTGAAATGCTTTATAATGCATCAGAGGGAGCTTTTTCAAGACCATCAAAGCCTCCTGTAATGGAAAAAGTTGAGGTAATTGACTACACTGTGTCTGAATAATATTAAAATGTTGACTTTTACATGACTTTGTGATAAAATTATTTTGTTAGAGATTGTCTAATTGTACATATTTTTATTTGAGGTGTAAATCATGAAAAAAGTTTTATCTGTATTACTTGCATTAACACTCTGTTTTTGTTTTGCTTTAACATCTTTTGCTGCTGTAAGTCCTACACCTGATAAGTACTATACAGTTGATGCAGATGTTGCAGTTGTCGGTTCAGGTACTGCTGTTGCTTCACCTACAGTGGGTAAAGCAGGTGATGTTATCACTCTTACTGCAATCCCCGATGAAGGTTACGCTTTTGACCATTGGAAAATTGATGGTATGTTTCAAATTGTTGAAGGTACAATTTATGATCCTGTGATTAAAGTTGTTGTTGTTCCTGATGCTGATAATAAGACTCACGGTGAACTCGATGGCGAAGCTGATATTTATGGTCAGGCATATTTTAAACCCATCAGCAGTGAAGTAACAACCGGTGAACAGCAGACTGCAAAACCTGACGTTGGTCCCGTTGCTCCTCAGACAGGTGTTATGGATACACAGGCTATTGCTATTATTGCATTTGCAGTTATTGGTCTTATGAGCGTTGCAGTTGTTTATAAAAAGCGTACAGAGAAAACAAAATAATATGAATAATTAATTTCTGAAGGTCTTGTTTTCATAATGAATCCAAGACCTTTAGTTAATATGAGGATTTTTTTATGTACTCACGTGAATATGAAAGAAGAAAAGCAAATAAAATTGCTGTTATAATTCTCATTATATTTTTGCTCATTTGTTTAATTTTCGGAGCAGGATACTTTGTTTTTAATTGGTATAGTGAATATGCAGCAGAGCAGTCTTACGAAAGTCTGATTGATTTTGCAGATGGAATTAATAAAGACACTGAACAAGATATAGAAGAGAATCTTGTTGAAAATCCTATTGATTTTGCGTCGCTTAAAGCAAAAAATGAAGATGTTTATGCATGGATTAAAATTCCGAACACCAACATTAATTATCCTGTGGTTCAGAGTAAAGTGGATGATAATTATTATCTTAACAGGTCAATTGACAAAAAATATCTTTTTGCGGGTATGATTTACTCTCAATCCTGCAATAACCTTGATTTCTTTGACCCTGTAACCGTTCTTTACGGTCATAACATGAAGAACGGAACTATGTTCCAGAATCTTCATAAATTCAGAGATGCAAAATTCTTTGAAGAAAACGATGAGTTTTATGTTTATACTGTAGACCGGATTTACACTTATAAAGTTATTTCTGCTTTTAAATATGACAACCGTCATATAATGAATTCTTTTGATTTTAACGATGTTGCTCAATTGACTGAATTTCAGAAAACATTGTTGAATCCCAACAGTTTTATAAAAAATGTCAGAAGTGATGTTGAATTAAATGAATATTCTAAAGTGCTTGTACTGAGTACTTGTATCAATGACAGGAGATCAAGATACCTTGTTTGTGGGGTGATGACGGACGATGAAAAGACTAAATAATGATTTCAAATTATCAGGTGAAGAAGTTGTTGGTGAGTTTATGAAAGCATATAATTCACAATCATCAGAAACGTCTCACGATTTACTGTCTTCCCAATCTTCACACAGAAAACATTCTTCACATGGTTCTCATTCTTCGCATAATTCTCATTCTTTACACAGTTCTCATTCTTCACACAGTTCTCATTCTTCACACAGTTTTCATTCTTCACACGGTTCTCATTCTCCACATAATTCTCATTCTTCGCATACACAACAAGACTATAATAGCCAACGCAGAACCCCGATTATAACAACAGAAGAAATTCTTTACAGGCAGCATAGTGTTCCTGAAAGACGTAGAGAAAAACGAGAAATTCCTTTAATCTTCAGAATACTCATTATAATTATCACAATATTGTTTTTTCTTACCTTGCTTGGTGGTGGTGCACTGCTTGTCATGCACAAAAAAGGAATGAACGATATCAATAAGAAAAAAGAAGATGTGACTATTGATACAATTGATAATGTTGTATCATATGATGAAAGCGGTAAGTCTATCGAATATAACGGACAGAAATATGTTTATAATGAGGATATTATAACAACTGTTTTTCTTGGAATTGATGATAAAAGTGTAAGTGTAAATATTACTGATGAATATGGTACTGCAGGACAGGCAGATACAATAATGATACTTGCCTATGATACCAAAACAGACAAGGTGTCAATTCTGACTATTCCTCGTGATACTATGGTTGATGTTGATGTTTATTCAGCAGCAGGTAAATTTGCACGAACAGAAAAAATGCAGATTTGTCTTTCGTTTGCCTATGGAAATGGTGGCGAAGCAAGTTGTGAAAATGTTATAAAATCAATTGAACGTGTACTGATGGGAATACCAATTGATTCATATTTTTCGTTAAGAGTCAGGGGTGTTGATGCACTCAATGCAGCAGTAGGTGGTATTGAACTTACGTCCCTTGAAACAATCGGTCAATTTGTTAAAGGCGAAAAAATCAGACTTACAGGAACTGCTGCACGTTTTTATTGCACTTCACGTGACAGAGCAAAAATTGATTCTGATGCACTCAGAAGACAAAGACAGATTCAGTATGTAAAAGCCTATGCTGCAAAAGTTATGTCTATAGCTAAAGATGATATTGGAATTATTACAAGGCTTTATAATACTGCAAAGCAATATTCTGTAACTGATATTTCACTTTCAAGTGCAGTTTATATTGGTAGTGAATTAGTTGGGAATTCTGCAAAAATAGATAAAGTGACTTCACTTCAGGGCAAATATGTTGCTACAGAAAAATTTCCGGAGTTTATAGTTGATGAAGAATCGACCTACGAAACGATTCTTGATATTTTCTATAAAAAAGCATAATTCAAGGAGGTAAATCCCATGAAAAAAATTACTAAAATTATGGCAGTTGTTATGTCAGTTGTATGCATTTTTTCAATGTTTGCAATTGGTGTGAGTGCTGCTGAAAAAGACTATGTGTGCTCAATTAAACTTGAGTCATCAAAAGCAAATCCCAAACCCGGTGACTCATTTGTTGTTACAGTCAGTGCAAAGACAAATTATCCTGTAATTAACGTAAATACAATTATTGCTTATGATACAAATTACTATGCACTTGATGATTCTAAAACTCCCGTTGTAAAACTTGCAACAAAAATGCCTGTGTCATTGAATCAGAATATAGAATCACCGGCTGCAATGTATCATCAGAGTTATTCTGCAGATATGATGAAGCAGTATAAACTTGTTTTTGCAGGTGTGACATGGAAATCGTCGAAAGCACCCCAGGGTACTGCTACTCCCACAACAACTCTTACTGATTACGAACCTCTTTTCACAATCAGATTTAAAATGAAATCAAAAGCACCTACAGATGGCAATGGTTTCCTCGGAATTGATCCCGTTTATATCAGAACAGAAACATCTACAATGGTAAGTGGTGTTTATGCTGCAAGAGGTGGCAAAACTCTTGGTGACACCGATGACATTGTAACAACAGGGCAGACAATTGACTTGTCACAGGCAGTTATCAAAGGCTTTGGTGTTGAAACATCTGAAGCAGATGAAGTTCTCAATATGAATTACAAGTCAACAATTGATGTGTCATCACTTGTAAGCAATCCTAACAAATACACCATAGAATCTTCAGATACAAGCATTGTCAGCGTTGAAGAAGGTACGGTTATTGCAAAAAAGACAGGCACAGCTTACCTTACAGCAACTTCATTAGACGGAAAATCAAGAACTAACTATGAAGTTACTGTTTCCTACGCGTGGTGGCAGTGGATTATTATTTTTGTATTCTTCGGTTGGCTCTGGTATTAATCTGAATATTATCAAAAAAATTACTCACGGCATATAATGTTCCGAGGACAAGTTACAATCTGAAATTTTCTCCCCGAATTTTCAGATTGATGATTATTTCCTTAAAATATTGGCAATGATATTTATGTCAATAATGTTAACGGAGAGTGATTTTTATGATAAAACGGGGAGATATTTATTACGCTGACCTTAGTCCTGTTATAGGTTCTGAACAGGGTGGAATAAGACCTGTTCTCATTGTGCAGAACGATGTCGGAAATAAATACAGCCCAACGGTAATTGCGGCAGCAATTACAAGTCAGAAATATAAAAACAGTTTACCAACTCACATCCGTGTCAATGCAGATGGTTGCGGACTTGCGAAAGATTCAATCGTCCTTCTTGAACAAGTAAGAACAATTGATAAAAAGCGTCTTAAAGAGCGTATGGGAAATCTGGATGATGTTGACATGGACAGAATTGATAAAGCGTTAAGCGTGAGCTTTGGACTTGGCGGGGCTACATAACAGGTGGCTCCGCTTTTTTAAGGAGAAATTTAAATGAAAAGCAAAATTATTAAAAACGCACTCAGAATGTTTACGTTGCCCTTCATAGGTGCTGTAGGTGGTCCTTTCCTTTATACAGAAAGAAAAAAACAACAACTGAAATTCAATGAAAATGGCAAGTTCAGAATTCTCCACATGTCAGATATTCATCTTGTTCATGAACTTATGGAAGAAGAACAGCCTATTGAAATTACAAAACAGCAGGTAGAAGATACACTTAATCTTATTAAAGAATGTATCAGACGCACAAACCCCGACCTTGTAGTTTTTACAGGAGATAATGTCAGCAGTAACTATGAACTTATCACTTACGACTATGCCGCAAAAACAATAAGACGTCTTTATGGTGCTGTAGCAGAATTCGGTTTACCACTTGCTATTACTTTCGGTAATCATGATGGTGAAAGAAACACACACAAAGAATTTCAGATGAGAATTTTCATGGAATACGATAAATTCCTTGGTGTATACAATGAAGAAAATGTTTATGGTTGCGGTAACTATAGTCTGCCGATTCTTTCATCTGACGGCAAGAAAACAGCTTTTAATCTGTGGATGTTTGATTCAAATGACTACCTTGATGGTATTAAGGGCACAGGTTATGATTGTGTACATAAAGACCAACTTGATTGGTACAAGAGAAAATCTGATAAACTGATGGAAGAAAATGGTGGAGAGCCTGTTTACAGTATTGCTTTTCAACATATCTGCGTACCTGATGTGCATTCGTGCTTTAAGGAAGTTGAGGAAAATGCAGAGGGTGCAGTTAAGTGTGATGACGGAAAATATTATGTTCTTCCTGAAAACGCAGTAGGCGAATTAAATGAAAGTCCAAGTCCTCCTATGATAAGATATGATGGTCAATTTGATGCTTTCAAAGCACAGGGTGACGTTCTTGCACTTTTCTGTGGCCATGACCATGTAAATGATTTTATTGTTGAAAAAGATGGTATAAAACTCGGCCAAACAATTTGTGGTGGTTTTATGACATACGGCTGGCGCAGAGGTGGCAGACTTATTGAAATTGATGAAAATAACGTAAAAGATTTTTATACTGAAACAATTTGTGTGGAAGAAAGAGAAGAAGTTGATGTCTGATGAGTGAAATTTTTTCTAGACAGAATATTGTCTTTGGCAGTGACTCACTTGTAAAACTTAAAAATTCACGTGTAGCTGTTTTCGGCGTGGGTGGTGTAGGTGGTTATGTCTGCGAAGCATTGGCCCGTAGTGGTGTCGGTACAATTGATATTATTGATAATGATATAGTTGCACCCTCAAACATCAACCGTCAGATTATCGCTTTACACAGCACAATCGGTAAAAGTAAGGTGAAAGTGTGTAAAGCAAGACTCCTTGACATTAACCCTGAGTTGACAGTAAATGCTCATGAATGCTTTTTTCTCAAAGAAAATGAAAATGAGTTTGAGTTTGAAAAGTTTGATTATATTGTTGATGCCATTGACACAGTCAGCGGAAAACTTGCACTTGCAGTAATTGCCGATAAACTGAATATTCCCATAATTTCTTCGATGGGTGCAGGTAATAAAACTGACCCGACACAATTTAAAGTTGCAGATATTTATAAAACGTCAGTTTGTCCTCTTGCAAAGGCGATGAGAAAACTCTGCCGTGAAAATAATGTGAAAAAATTAAAAGTTGTTTATTCAGAGGAAATGCCAACAATTAAAGAAATGCTTATTGATGAAACATCAAACAAGCGTCAGACACCCGGCAGCCTTTCGTTTGTTCCGTCTGTTGCGGGGCTTATAATGGCGGGGGAAGTTATCAAAGATTTAATCAGATTTGGTGAATTAGATGAAACGTGAACTTGAAATCTGGCAGATTGCCGAAAGAAGTATTTCAAAAACTTATCGCAAGACAATATGGAATCCTTTTGTTGAAGCGGTAAAGAAATATAAAATGATTGAAGCAGGTGATAAAATAGCTGTTTGTATTTCAGGCGGTAAAGATTCAATGATTTTAGCAGTGCTTATGAGAATGCTTCAAAGATACAGTGAAGTACCTTTTGAACTTGAGTACATAGTTATGGACCCCGGTTATAATGCTGAAAACAGAGCAAAAATTGAAGAAAATGCTAAGATTCTCAACATCCCGGTTAACTTCTTCAATTCTGATATTTTTAATGTTGTAGTAAAAATTGAGCAGAACCCTTGTTATCTTTGTGCAAGAATGCGAAGAGGTTATCTTTATTCAAGAGCAAAGGAATTAGGTTGCAACAAAATTGCTTTAGGTCATCACATGAGTGATGTTATTGAAACAACAGTTATGGGTATGTTTTACGGCTCACAGATTCAGGCAATGCTACCACGTCTTAAAAGCACTAACTATGAAGGTATGGAACTTATCAGACCAATGTATTGTATAAAAGAAGATGCTATTATTGCATGGTCAAGATATAATAACCTTGATTTTATACGTTGTGCATGTAGATTTACAGAAGATTACAAAACAAATGATAACAAGGAAGGACTTTCTAAACGTCAAGAAATCAAAGACCTTATTAAACAGATGAAAAAAGTAAATCCCAATATTGAAATCAACATTTTCCGTTCAATACATAATGCAAATGTTGATACAATGGTGGAATATAAACTTAATGATGAGTTTCATTCATTTCTTGAAAGATTAGAATAAAAAGGAGTTGACAGATTATGAAAAAGTCAGTTAAAGTTGTTCTTATTACACTAGCAGTTTTTGTTGTCGGCGTAATTCTCTGGTTTGTCTGTGCGTTTTTCGGTAATCCTGTCTCATATCTTCTCTCTGTAAAGTCAGCAGACGAATACATAGCTGAAAATTATTCCGATTATGACCTTGAAATTGAAAAAGTTGGTTACGATTTTAAAACCTCGGGTTATTATGCAAAAGTGGTTTCTCCCTCGAGTATCGATACACATTTTCATGTTTATTTTGATTTGCTCGGAAGACCTGTAAGAGATACATTTGATAATGTAACTGATGGTTGGAATACATCAATGCGTCTTGAAAACGAGTACAGAGAACTTACTCTTTCAATTGAAGATGAAATAAAAAAATATTTTACAACTGATATATATTACGGAGAAATCAAAACCTCTGATTTTCCTGATGATTACTGTGGCAAAGAACCTTACGGTATACCTACTTCTGAACTTATTCTTGACTATGATTACAATATTGATGAAGTTGGCGAAAAAGCAGGACATATTGTGTTTTACTATGAAGAAGCAGAATTGACTGCTGAAAAATCTGCAACAAGACTTCTTGAACTCAAAAGAATTTTAGATGAAAAAGGTATTAAGTTCTATGCTATTGATTTCATAGCACAAGAGCCTAAAACAGAAGATAATGCAGGTAACAGAAAAGAATTCTCAGTCAGAGAATTCTTGTATTCGGATATCTATGAAGAAGGTCTTGCTGAGCGTTTACAGAAAGCCTCAGATGATTTGCAGAATTATTATTCTGCAGAAGATAAAAAGAAATAGAAAATTAAAAGGATACCCCGTGAAACTTTTTTATGTTTCACGGGGTTTATTATTTATCAGAGTTTTTTAAATGAATCTTTAAGTGCAGGGTAAAGTGTACGGTATACCGAATAATATTTCATGTATTTATCATGGTTATCTTTATTGTATTCATAAATTTCGCCACTGATAACAGTTTTGTCGCAGGCTTCTTCAACAGAGGAATAAACGCCCGCTGCACAACCACCGAGTAACGCTGCACCTAAAACGGCACCTTCACTTGTCTGCATTGTTTTAACGTTAATGCCATAAACATCGGAGAACATTTCCCTCCAGAATCTACTTTTTGCACCACCACCGCAGAGCGCCATGTCGCCCACTTCAATTGAGTTTTCTTTGAGAACTTCAAGGCAATCGTAAAGTGAATATGCGACACCCTCCATAACTGCACGAGCCATGTGATGTTTTGTGTGAATTGCAGAAAGTCCGAAGAATACACCTCT
>JAZRNJ010000132.1:0-3758 GCA_045648125.1 Acutalibacteraceae bacterium | reverse complement strand
CCGTGGTAGGTTTTACCTGTCATTGTGTCAGGTGCTACATCCTGAGTATCTGTAAAGCCGGACTTTGCGAATTCAGAATAAAGTTCCGTTCCCTTTTCAAAGTTAAAGTCACCTGTTATAACTGTGGGCATATCGAAACTTTTTGCCTTGTCAAGAACAAGTTCCAGTCCCTTTTCTCTTGCTTCTTCACCCTGATGGTCAAGGTGGGCATTGATGTGAGCATATTTTTCGCCTGTTTCAAGGTTTTCAAGTATTACCCATGTGCAGACTCTGTTTTTCTGTGCATCCCAACCTTTTGAAATTCTGTCGGGAGTTTCAGAAAGCCAGAATGTGTCGGAATCCACAACTTTATACTTATCTTTTCTGTAAAGGATTGCTGACATTTCACCGCTTATGCCACCTCTTGTGCCTGTAAGTCTGCCAACACCTTCAATGCCGTATTCAGGGAGATATGCTTTCATGTGGTAATACCACAAAGCCTCACATTCCTGAACGCCAACTGAGTCGGGCATATAGTCTGCAATAAGCTGAGGAACAATTTTGCCTCTTTCCCATGCATTATAACGGACGTTGTAGGACATAATTCTGATTACATCTTCTTCAGGGGCTTTCAAACCCATTTCGCACTGTCCTGAGCCACAGAAAGCCATGATAAGTGCAAATATTGCCGAGAAAAACTTAAGTACCTTTTCCATATCAGCTAATCACCATGTCTGAGAAAATCGGATAGTGGTCTGAAGTATATTTGCCGTCGTACATATCTCTTATGATTTTATATGTTTTCACGTCAGTAATCTGACTGTTTACACAGATAAAGTCAATGGGATTGCCCTCTGAACCACCTTTATAGCCGTGATATGTTTTACCTGTCATTGTGTACTCTGCCATATCCTGAGTGTCAGTAAGACCACCTGTTACAAGTGAATTGTATAGGTCACAGCCTTTCTGGAAATTGAAGTCGCCGGTAACAACTGTAGGGATATCGTAAGAGAGTGCCTTTTCTTTTACAAGTTCAACACCGTTTATACGTGCCTCAGGTCCTTCGTGGTCAAGGTGAGTATTCACGTGAGCATATTTTTCGCCTGTTTCTTTGTTTTCAAGCACAGCCCATGTACAAATTCTTCTGCACGCTGCATCCCAACCGAAAGAAACCTCATCAGGAGTTTCTGAAAGCCAGAATGTTCCGCTGTCAACAAGGTTATATTTATCTTTTCTGTAAAGAACAAGTGACATTTCACCACAGTCTATCATTCTGTTACCTGTATCTCTTCCTACACCTACAAAGCCGTAATCCTTGTTAAGAAAAAGACGGAGATAGTTGAACCAATCATAAGTACATTCCTGAAGACCGAGAGAATCAGGATGATAATCTGCAATAAGACGGGGAACAATTTCGCCTCTTTCTGCAAATTCTCCGCAACGGATATTGAATGACATTATTCTCACCGTTTCAGGTTCAGCCTCTGAAACTGCACCCATGTTAAGGTTGGCACAACCAAAAAGAGCCACAATTGCCGAAATAATAAGTGCAATATAATTTCTGATAACTGTCAATGCTTCATTCATGTTTTACACCTCTTTGTAAATATTATTTTACAGGAGGGAACCAAGCCCCCTCCCCTGCAAATTAAAATTTCATATCTGAATAGATAGGATAATGGTCTGAAATGTGTGTGCCTTCAAATTTACCTCTGATGATTTTGTACACACTTACATCATTGATTTTTTCATTCACGCAGATAAAGTCAATAGGTTTACCTGCTGTACCACCTGAATAACCGTGGTAAGTTTTACCTGTCATTGTATCAGGAGCTATATCCTGAGTATCTTTAAGTCCCCCTGTTACAAGCTGATTGTAAAGGTCTGTGCCCTTATCGAAGTTAAAGTCACCTGTAACAACTGTGGGAATATCAAATGAAAGTGCTTTTTCTTTAACAAGTTCAACACCGTTTGTACGTGCCTGCTTGCCCATGTGGTCAAGGTGAGTGTTTACGTGAGCGTATTTTTCACCTGTTTCTTTATTTTTAAGAACAACCCATGTGCAGATTCTGTTACATGCACCGTCCCAACCACGGGATACCTCATCGGGAGTTTCTGAAAGCCAGAATGTTCCGCTGTCAATGAGGTCGAATTTGTCTTTTCTGTAAATTACTGCTGAGATTTCTCCGCAGTCTTTACTTAAATCACCTGTATCTCTTCCAACGCCTACGAAAGCGTAATTTTCAAGTTCTTCTGTCAGACGGACATACCACTGATAAGTACATTCCTGCAGACCTGCTGAATCAGGAACATAAGCCTCGATAATGGCAGGAACAACATTTTTTCTTGCTTCGTATTCATTACATCTTACATTGAAAGACATAATTCTTGTAACATCTTCTGCAGGTGCCATTGAATTCTGTGCAGGTGCAGGACCGAAGCCGAAGAAAGCAACTATTGCTGCAATAAATGCTGCAAACCAAGCCTTTATTTTTTCAAAAAATTCCATTATTTATCGCCGTCCTTTGTAATTTTTCCGTCTGCAACATCCTTACCTGCAAGGACAACCCAGACAGTTTTGAACATAATTTTAATATCCATTAAAATTGAATGGTTTTCAATATATTCTTTGTCAAGCAGTGCCTTCTGTTCATCTGAAATAAAATCTCTGCCGTTGACCTGTGCCCAGCCTGTAATACCGGGACGTACTGAAAACACGTTATATTTTTCTCTGAGCTTTCGTATTTCCTTTTCCTGAGGAATAAGAGGTCGGGGACCTACAAAGCTCATGTCCCCTTTTAAAATGTTAAGTAACTGAGGTAATTCGTCAATGCTCAGTTTTCTGAGAATTCTGCCGATGAAAGTTATATCGTTTTCAACCTCTTCATCGGTAAGGTCTTCGGTTTTAGTCTGTCTCATTCCGTTTTTCATTGTACGGAATTTGTAAATTGTGAAAATTTCGTTTTTGTAACCTACTCTCTCCTGCTTGAAAATCACGGGACTTCCGCTTGAAATAAGAACAAGCAAAGAAAGCACGAGTATTACGGGAGAAAGTATTATAAGCGCAAGAAGACTGAAAACAAAATCAAAAAATCTTTTCATTTTCACCCTCCTTTAAGAATTCCAATGGAAATCGCCTTTTATAAGAAGTGCTCTTACAGGAGCACCCTCCATACATTCAAGCTTTACAGGCTGTGCAAGAAGAAAATAATTTCCTGTTTCAACACCTGTAAGGTCAAGACCTTCAAGGATTGCGATTTCTTTACTGAGAAATGCTTTATGAGGTGCAATCTGGTTACCGCTTGTCCCTACAGACAAAGCGTCTGTACCGATAAGCAGCAGACCGAGGTTTGCCGCTGCCTGAGCACCGTGGTCAAGGAAATAGGCTTTACCCTCTGATTTGAGAAGAAGCCTTCTGCAACCTCTGGGAAAAGAATTTTCCACATACTCCCCTGTTATAGGTCCGGCAGGTACATCAAGCACTTTGCAGGGACCGATGAAAGGTATCATGCTCATTTTGTCAATTGACTTGCCGTCTTCAATAAAATGAAGAGGAGCATCAGCATGAGTTCCTGCATGGCAACAGGCAAAGTAGCCGTTAAGGTTACAGCCGTCACCATTTTCAATGCTCTGGAAATTCTGTTTTTCAGGTTCAGGGTCGCCGGGATAAACGTCGGCTGAAAAAATACCTTTTGTAATGTCGATAATTTCCATTTTTACACCCCTTGGTAAAAATTCTTTGAATTTTTACAGTGATATTCGCCTTACGGCGAGTGATA
>JAZRNJ010000131.1:0-6805 GCA_045648125.1 Acutalibacteraceae bacterium | reverse complement strand
GGTACAAAAGGCTTCAGCGAATTGCTTTTCGGATAAAGTATATTTTCCCGTAAGGGTAGTATAAAACAAGCAAAAACAAAGGAGATTATTATGAAAAAAATTATCGCAATTCTTCTTTCACTTTGCGTAATTCTCGGTTGTGCAGGTTTTGCTATGGCAACAGACAACGAAATTGTAAGAGATTACGAAGTGACAGACAAAATCAAAAATGTAAGTGTTACTATGGCAGCTGACCCTACAACACAGGCAGGTATTTCATGGCACACAACAGAAGATGCTGCAACAGCAGTTCAGTTTGTAGCAGCAGATAGCTATGCAGGTACATTTGAAGGTGCAAAAACTTTCAGAGGCAGCTGTGAAAAATTTGAAAAAATCTATCAGCACAAAGTAACTCTTACTGCTCTTAAACCCGGTACAGAATACCTTTACAGAGTAGGTAACGATGTTACAAACGAGTGGAGCGATATCGGCACATTCACAACAGATGACGGCGACAATAACTTCAAGTTCATCGCAATTTCTGACGTTCAGGCAGGTAACGAAGAAAACTTCCAGAAGGCTTCAAATGTTATGAAGGCTGCATATGATACAATGCCTGATGCTACATTCTACACAAGTTTTGGTGACTATGTAAACGATTGTACACAGGAAGAATGGGATTGGTTCTTTGACAAATTCTCATTTGCTAACTCAAAACTTATCCATGCTCCTGTAGCAGGTAACCATGATGGTAACGTTACAGTTAAAATCAACCATGGTTGGTTTGACCACATGTTTAACCTTGATGCAGCTCCCGATGAATGCATCAGAGCAGAAGGTGTTTACTATGCATTTGATTACGGCAATGCACACATTGCTGTTCTCAATACAAACGATATGTATCCCATGACTGTTCAGCAGATTAACTGGCTTAAGAATGAAATGAATTCTTCAGATGCTCAGTGGAAAATGGTATTCATGCACAGAGCGCTTTACTCAGCAGGTAAGAACCTTATCAAACCCGATACAATCATCATGAGAGAACAGCTTCTCCCAATCTTTGATGAACTTGATATCGACCTTGTAATGGCAGGTCACGATCATGTTTACATGAGAACAAACCACGTTAAGGGCGATAAGCTTGTTAAAGACGTAACTTACGTAACAGAAATGTTCAACGGAGTTGAAACAACATTTGCAGTTGATCCCGATGGTGCATGTCACATCCTTCCCGGTACAGCAGGTACAAAAACATACTCAATCAACGATTATGTATTTGATTGCGTATTTGATTCAGACATCGTTGCAAAATGCTTCTCACAGCGTGATATCGGTGACCGTGGTATCTTCTCAACAGTAGAAGTAGAAGAAGGCAGACTTGTTTACAATGCTTATGCAGTAGATTATGAAACAGGTGAAAAAGAACTTGTTGATACTTATGCTATCAAGAAAACAACTGAGGGCAAAGCATCAGATGCTGCAAAACTTCCCACAGATGCTGTTTCAACAGGTATTGCACAGATCGGTAACTTTATTTACAGATTTGCAAAAATGTTCTTTGATTATCTCTTCATAATCATTCCTAAACTCATCATTAATGCTATCTGAGTGAACTAACTAACCCCACTGTATTTCGGTACAGTGGGGTTGATTTTTTTATATTGAATTAATATGTACCTTCCTCAACAGGAGTTTCTTTAATAAGTTTCACAATTCTGCTTGTGCCTAGTCTTTCAGCACCAAGAGAAATAAACTTTTCTGCATCGTCCATTGTCTTGATACCACCTGCAGCTTTTATTTTGACTTTCTTATCAACGTGCTTTGCAAAAAGAGCAATGTCTTCAAAAGTAGCACCACCTGTTGAAAAACCGGTTGAAGTTTTTATGAAGTCAGCACCTGAAAGAGAAACAATTTCGCACATTCTCACTTTTTCTTCTTCTGTGAGTAAACAAGTTTCAATAATTACTTTGAGTATTTTGTCTTTGCACACTGATTTAAGAAGCTTGATTTCATTGAGAATTTCATCAAAAAGTCCGTCTTTTAAATTGCCGATGTTGATTACCATGTCGATTTCGTCAGCACCGTTTTCGAGTGCATTCTGAGTTTCGATTGCTTTTACTTCAGTAGTATTTGCTCCGTTGGGAAACCCGATTACAGTACAGATTTTAACCTGACCTTTCACATATTCCTTTGCCTGTTTTACATAGCATGGAGGTATGCATACTGATGCAGTTTTGTAGCTTATACCGTCATCGCAGATTTGCTTTATTTCTTCCCATGTTGCAGCAGGTGAAAGAAGAGTGTGGTCAACGTATGATAAAATTTTTTCCTGTGTCATTTAAAATCACCTCGTATATAATATTATCATTTTTTTATAAATTTGTAAATATTAATAATTCAGTTGCAATTATATCTTTCTCGTGATAAAATTGAATTGTGAATCTATTAAACTTTTAAAATAAAACTTACGGACTTAACGTAGGGGCGTCGTTTCGGCACCCGTTGAAAAAACGAAGTCTTTATGGTGTATTATACGGGACGGGTAACCTGTCCCCTACGGTATAGTTGTCAGTTTTTTTGTTTCAAAAATGCAGAAAAGGAGAATGATTATGGGATTACTTAAAGCAGGTTTTGGTGCCTTAGGTGGAGTACTTGCAGACCAATGGCGTGAATATTTTTATTGCGAGGCGCTCGAATCAGACGTGCTTGTAGCAAAAGGAATGAAAAGAACTTCAAAGAGAAGTTCAAACACAAAAGGCAACGAAAATATTATTTCAAACGGTTCAATTGTAGCAGTTGCTGATGGTCAGTGCATGGTTATTGTTGAACAGGGTAAGATTGCAGAAATCTGTGCAGAACCGGGTGAATTTGTGTATGATACTTCAACTGAGCCTACAATCATGTATGGTGGTCTCAGTATGGAAAGCATCAAAAAGAGCTTTTCTGAAGTGGGCAAACGTTTCACTTTCGGTGGTGAAGCACCCAAGGACCAGAGAATTTACTATTTCAATACAAAAGAAATTCTCGGCAACAAATATGGTACAGTAAATCCTGTTCCTTTCAGAGTTGTTGACAGAAACATCGGACTTGATATTGATATTGCAATCCGTTGTAACGGTGAATTTTCTTACAAAATCGTAGACCCCATTATGTTCTATAAGAATGTGTGCGGTAATGTTGAAGATGAATATACAAGAAGTGAAATCGACTCTCAGCTCAAATCTGAACTTATGACTGCACTTCAGCCTGCATTTGCAAAAATTTCTGAAATGGGCATTCGCTACAGTGCACTTCCCGGTCATGCAATTGAATTGGCTGATGCCCTCAACGAAGTTCTTTCAAAGAAATGGACTGAAATGCGTGGTATCAAAGTCTGGTCTTTCGGTGTTAACTCAGTAACAGCACCCAAAGAAGACGAAGACATGATCAAGCAACTTCAGAGAAATGCAGTTATGCGTGACCCCACAATGGCTGCAGCTCACCTTGTTGGTGCTCAGGCTCAGGCTATGCAGGATGCTGCTAATAATGAAGCAGGTGCTATGACCGGATTTATGGGCATGGGCTTTGCTCAGCAGTCAGGTGGAGTTAACGCTCAGAACCTTTTTGCAATGGGTCAGCAGACTCAGTCAGCACCTCAGAGTAATGGTTGGAAATGTTCATGTGGTGCTGTTAATACAGGCAAATTCTGTACTGAATGCGGAAAACCTCAGGTTGCAGGCTGGACTTGTAACTGCGGAGCAGTAAATCAGGGTAAATTCTGTGCAAACTGCGGTGCAAAAAAACCTGCAGATGCACCTCTCTACAGATGTGACAAATGCGGATGGACTCCCGAAGACCCCAAAAATCCTCCTAAATTCTGTCCCGAATGCGGAGATATTTTCGACATGAACGACGCGAAATAAATCTGAAGAATAAGAGGTGATTATATGTCATCAATTCTTGAATATAAATGTCCTAATTGTGCCTCTGACATTAAGTTTGATTCATCATCTCAGAAATTCAGATGTGAAAGTTGTGATGCTGAATTTTCTGAGCAGGAGCTTAATGAAATTCACGATTTTGAAGAGAATTTCGGTGAAGGTTCAGAGTATAAATGGGAAAGTGCTGAGAACAAAGAAGAAATGACAGGAATGAACGAATACATCTGTCAGTCTTGTGCTGCACATCTTGCAGTTGATGAAACAACTGCAGCAGGTGAGTGTCCCTATTGCGGAAGCCCTGTTATTATGAACGGTCAACTTTCAGGCTTGAACACTCCTGACTGTGTGATTCCCTTTAAACTTGATAAAAAGGCAGCAGGTGAGGCTCTCAAAGCATTCTGCAAAGGCAAACCCTTGCTTCCCTCAAACTTTGTCAGCGATAACAAAATCAAAGAAATGAAAGGTATTTATGTTCCTTTCTGGCTCTTTGACTGCGATGCTGATGCAAACATCGTCTTCGATGCAACTAAAGTCAGACATTGGAGCGATTCAAACTATAATTACACGGAAACAAGACATTATAACGTCTATCGTTCAGGAAATATCGGCTTTGCAAACATTCCCGTTGATGGTTCATCAAAAATGGATGATGCGTATATGGACGGTATCGAACCGTATAATTACGCTGATATGACCGATTTCAACCCAGGTTATCTTTTAGGATACATGGCAGATAAATACGACGTAGATGCAGAAAAAAGTTTCCCGAGAGCAGAAGCAAGAGTTACACAAAGTACAGAAGATGCATTCCGTTCAACTGTTCACGGATATACCTCTGTAGTTCCAAAATCAACAAACGTAAAAGCTGATGGCGGTAAGTACAGATATGCACTTCTTCCCGTATGGCTTCTCAATACAAAATACAATGGCGAAAACTTTATGTTTGCAGTTAACGGACAGACAGGTAAGGTTTCAGGTAAACTTCCTATTGATAAGAAAAAGTTCTGGCTTTTCTTCGGTGGTATCGCAGCGGCAATAATTGCTCTCGGTCAGTTCTTTATCTTTTAAGGGGGTGCAGAGATGAAAAAGATTTTAGCAGTTGTTTTAAGCGTTTTTATTTTTGCACTTTTTACCCCCACGGCATTTGCACAAGGTGAGTTTGTTGTTGACGATGCAGATTTGCTGACGGAAGATATGGAAGCTGCATTGGCTTCTGAGATTTCATCAATAAAGGAAACCTACAACATTGATGTGGTAATTCACACCACAATGTCAATCGGTGACGAAGACATACATTCTTATTCAGAAAACTTTTATCTTTCAAACGGCTATGCTGAAGACGGACTTGTTTTTGTTATTAATCTCAACAATAACGAAGTGGGCAACAGAGATTTTTATACCTACTATCAGGGTACAGTCTACGACACTTTCGGAGATGAAGCATATAACTCTGATTACGGCTTTGTAAATCAGAATATTCTTCCCTATCTTGCAAATGAAGATTATTATACTGCAATTCAGACATATCTTAAATTGACAGAATCCTATATTACAGGCGAAATTTATAATGATTACAGTTCTTCTGATGATTATTATACAGGTGAGTATTGGGAGGGTGATTATTATACCGATGGTGCTGTAGTTACTTACCCCTCAAATTCTATGTCTCCTGTAATAAAAGAGCTTATTGTAATTGCAGTTGCAGGTGTAGTTGCTTTTATTATAATGTCAGTTATGAAGAGTAAGATGAATACAGCAGTTGTTAAAAACGAAGCATCCGATTATGTGAAAGCGGGTAGCATGAAAGTTACAAGACAACTTGATGTTTTCACTTACAGACACGTAACAAAAACTGCAAAACCCAAAAATAACAGCTCGTCAGGTTCTCGTTCGGGCGGTGGTTTCTCCGGTGGTGGAGGAGGTCGCTCAGGCGGAGGCGGCGGAAAGTTTTAAAGTTTTTAATGAAAAATCCCTTTGATTTTCAAAGGGATTTTTTGTATTTATATTCAAAATTTTTTCTCCTACAAAAAATGAGCATTTTGGAGAAAAACAGAGCATTCGGGAGAAATAAAGAGTTTTTTAAAAATTTGTTTGGAAAAGTCACGAATTTACTCGGATTTTTTGCAAAAAAGTGTTGACTTTTTAAGGATTTCGCATTATATTATATTTAATTTGTATTAGTATATCAAAAGGGGGCTGTATAATTGGAAAAAGACATCATCATTGACCTTAAAAACATAGATGTTTCCTACGGCGAAAATAAAATACTTGATAATATCAGTCTCTACATAAGAGATAAAGAATTCATAACATTACTTGGTCCTTCAGGATGCGGTAAAACCACAACTCTCAGAGTTATTGCAGGTTTTACTCAGCCGGATAAAGGTGATGTTATTTTTAATGGCAAAAAAATTAATAAACTGCCTCCCTATAAACGTCAGGTTAATACTATTTTCCAGAAGTATGCACTTTTTCCCCATCTTAATGTTTTTGAAAATATAGCATTCGGTCTGAGACTTAAAAAGAAATCAGATGCAGAAATCAAGGAACGAGTTGCAGAGATGCTTGAACTCGTTAATCTTAAAGGCTTTTCAAAGAGAAATATTGACTCACTTTCAGGTGGTCAGCAGCAGAGAGTTGCAATTGCACGTGCTCTTGCAAACGACCCTAAAGTTCTTCTGCTTGATGAACCTCTTGCAGCACTTGACCTGAAACTGAGAAAAGATATGCAGGTTGAACTTAAAAATATTCAGCAGAAGTTAGGTATTACTTTCATTTTTGTTACACATGACCAAGAAGAGCCACTTTCAATGTCTGACACAGTTGTTGTTATGGACAATGGTGTTATTCAGCAGATTGGTACGCCTCAGGATATTTATAACGAGCCCAAAAATGCTTTTGTTGCT
>JAZRNJ010000130.1:0-4902 GCA_045648125.1 Acutalibacteraceae bacterium | reverse complement strand
GTCAACTTTGGGTGAGGGCATGAATGAACCCTTTGAAACACCGAACAGTTTTTCTGCCTCAGCGTAATAATTTACGGCAACCGTAACTGCACCTGATTCACGTGAACCTACCTCTGCACACAGTCTGTCAGCAGCCTCTTTCTGAACCATAACAGTCATGTTGTCAATCTTTGCTTTGTTTTCAAGGAAATACATTATAATAGGAGATGTGATATAGTAGGGCAGATTTGCACATACTGCCACTTTTTCTCCGGGAAATTTCTCTTCAATGAGGGAGTTGATATCGGTTTTGAGAACGTCAGCGTTTATCACTTCAACGTTATCAAAATCTGAAAGTGTTTCTTCAAGCACGGGAAGAAGTGCAGAGTCAACTTCAATAGAAACAACTTTCTTTGCTCTCTTTGCAAGTTCAGCTGTGAGAATTCCCACACCTGCACCGATTTCAATTGCACAGGTTACTCCGTCTGACAGTGCTTCCTCTGCCATCTGAGGGCAGACTGTAGGGTTAATAAGAAAGTTCTGTCCCAAGGATTTGGAAAACTGAAATCCGTGACGTGTCATAATGTCTTTTATTGTATTAATTTCCCATAAGTTTTTCATCTGAGTATTTCCTTTCAAAAGCCTTGAAATTTACTGCCAATTGTCATATAATAGACGTATATGATTTTTGGAGGGTTTAAAAATGTCAATTTTAGTTACAGGCGGTGCAGGTTTCATCGGTTCACACACCTGCGTTGAACTTCTTGAAGCAGGCTATGATATTATTGTACTTGATAATTTCTATAATAGCAAGAGTGAATCTTTAAAAAGAGTAAAAGAAATTACAAATAAGGACCTTAAATTCTATGAATGCGACATCCGTGACAGAAAAGGTCTTGATGAAATTTTCGCAAAAGAAAATATCGAAGCAGTAATTCACTTTGCAGGACTCAAAGCGGTTGGTGAAAGCTGTCAGAAACCTCTTGAGTATTACGATAACAATATCGGTGGTACTGTAACTCTTTGCGAAGCAATGAGAGATGCAGGTTGCAAGAAAATCGTTTTCTCATCTTCTGCAACTGTTTACGGAAGTGAGAATATTTCTCCTCTTAAGGAAACAATGAAAACAGGTGGTACTACTAACCCCTACGGTACTACAAAATATTATATTGAACAGATTCTTACTGACCTTTATACATCCGATAACGATTGGAGCGTTGTTCTTCTCAGATATTTCAACCCCATCGGTGCACATGAAAGCGGAAGAATCGGTGAAAACCCCAATGGTATTCCCAATAACCTTATGCCTTATATTTCACAGGTTGCAGTTGGCAAACGTGAGTGCCTCAGTGTATTCGGTGATGACTATGACACACACGACGGCACAGGTGTACGTGACTATATCCATGTTGTTGACCTTGCTCTCGGTCACATCAAAGCACTTGAAAAAGTACTCAGAGAAACAGGTTGCAACGTTTATAACCTTGGCACAGGTAAAGGTTACAGCGTTCTTGACCTTGTGAAAGCATTTGAAGAAGCATCAGGCGTTAAAATCAACTACAAAATTGCTCCCAGACGTGACGGAGATATTGCCACTTGTTACTCCGACCCCTCAAAAGCAAAAGAAGAACTTGGCTGGGTAGCTGAGAGAGGACTCGAAAAAATGTGCGAGGATACATGGCGTTGGCAGAGCCAGAATCCCGACGGTTTTTAATTTATGGATTTAATAGAATTTGAAGAAAAACAGGAAAAAGCAGTCCTTGTTTGTGTGGATATGGGACTGTATGATGCTGAAAGTTCACTTGATGAACTTGAAGAACTTACCAAAACTGCAGGTGCAGAGGTCATTGCACGTGTCACACAGAAACGTGATAAACCTGATACTGCATATTATATAGGAACAGGCAGACTTGATGAACTGAAAACATTCTGCGAAGATAATGAGTGCGACCTGATAATTTTTGATGGTGAACTTACACCGTCTCAACTTCGCAATGTGGAAGATTATACAGATGTGAGAGTTGTTGACAGAACAACACTTATTCTCGATATCTTTGCAGGCAGAGCAAGAACAAATGAAGGTAAACTTCAGGTTGAACTTGCACAGCTCAAATATACTCTTCCTCGTCTTTCAGGTAAAGGTATTCAGCTTTCACGTCTCGGTGGCGGTATCGGAACAAGAGGTCCCGGTGAAACTAAACTTGAAAGTGACAGACGTCATATCAGAAGAAGAATTGCATCAATTTCTGCTGAACTTGAAAAGGTTGAAAGCAGACGTAACGACCTGAGAAAGAGAAGAAAGAAAGACGGCATTCCCACCGTTGCAATTGTTGGTTACACGAATGCAGGTAAATCAACTCTTATGAATGCTCTCACCGAAGCGGGTGTTCTTGCAGAAGACAAACTTTTTGCAACTCTTGACCCAACGGCAAGAGGTCTTGACCTGCCTGACGGAAGACGTGTAATGCTTGTTGACACTGTAGGGTTAGTCAGAAGACTTCCTCACCATCTTGTGGAAGCATTTAAATCAACTCTTGAAGAAGCAGTTGTGGCTGATGTTATCCTCAATGTGTGTGATGCATCAAGCGATGAATGTTCAGAACATCTGAGAGTAACGGACGACCTTTTGCAGAGCCTCGGTTGTATGGGTAAACCTATAATATCGGTTATGAATAAATGCGATAAGGTTGAAAACATTTACGACCTGCCCACTATCGGCAAAGTTGTTCTTATTTCAGCACTGAAAAAACAAGGCCTTGATAAACTTCTTGAGGCAATACAGGGTGAACTTGAACCCACAAGAAGACGCGCAGAACTTCTCATTCCTTATTCGGCAGGTGACGTTGCTGCAAAATTCCGCAACGACGGTGTTGTTGAAGAAGAGGAATACCGTGCAGACGGACTTTACCTTAAACTCATAGCAGATATTTATATGCTGGACAGATATAAGGATTATATCATCACATAATATTGACATTTTAATTTTCATTTGATAAAATTATATCCGCACTCAAACGGGTGCGGAAAATATGCCCGCATAGTTCAATGGATAGAATAAGTTCCTCCTAAGAATTAGATATAGGTTCGATTCCTATTGCGGGTGCCAGAAAGAGCCGAAAACCTTTTTATAAGGTTTTCGGTTTTTTTATACACAGAAACGGCACTGTGAATATTATATCGGCATATTATTATGATAAATGTAAATTTTTCTCCATTGTTATTGATATGTACAAGCAAAATAAGATATAATCATTTTATCAAAAGGAAAAGGATTGATATTATGGCAAAAATTATTTCATTCCCGTTATCACTCATTTTTGCATTTCTCTCTTTGTTCGGAGTTTATCTTCCGAAAGCAGAAGTAGAAATTGATAAGGAAAATTGGAACACAAATTACACCTATGTTTTTGTTCACGGACTTATGGGCTGGGGTGAATATGATGCTCACTATAAGATAATGCCTTATTGGGGTATGTTCGGTGGTGAGCTGATGAGTAAACTCAACAAAAGCGGTTTCGATTGTGTGGCTGCATCTGTTTCAGGTACTGCAAGTGCATGGGACAGAGCATGTGAATTATATGCACAGCTTACAGGGTCAGTTACAGACTATGGTAAGGTGCATAGCGAAGAGCATGGTCACGACAGATTCGGAAAAGATTTTACAGGCAAGCCTCTTATATCCGAATTCAACAAGGATAACAAGATAAATCTTCTTGGTCACTCTTTCGGCGGTGCCACAATCAGAGTTTTTGCAACACTTATGGCAAAAGGTGATGAAGCTGAGAAAAAAGCAACACCTGAAAAAGAACTTTCTCCCCTTTTTACAGGTGGAAAAGCAGACTACATTTATTCGCTTACAACTCTTGCTGCTCCCAGTAACGGTACAACAGCATATTCTGCACCGTCCGAGGATAAAGATACTGCTGCTTATGATATGTATATTGATAACGCTATGGAACTTAACAAAAGAATGGTGACAGATAAAAACACCTATTATTTTGCAATTCCTTGTTCATCAACAACAAAGCAGGCTGACGGTACATATAAGGCAGATAAAAAAATCACAGAAGGTATGTTCCAAAGCAGTGCAGATGAAATGGGTGCGTATACAGGTGTTACTGCAGGTGGTTTTATTTTTGATGAAAGTTGGCTTGAAAATGACGGCCTTGTAAACACAATTTCTGCTATGGCACCAACTTCTGCACCGTCAACTCAGTATAAAGAAGGAAAAGTTGTTCCGGGTACATGGAATGTAATGCCTACTTACAGAGGCGACCATATGTCACTTCAGGGTGGAATGATGAAAACTAATGTGCATGTGTATGAACTTTATCTTACAAACCTTGATATGATAAATTCAATCTGAAAACAACAGACAACTAATTGTAAACATCAGCTCCCTTGTGTAAAGGGAGCTGTCATTTTGTAAAAATGACTGAGGGATTGTAACCAAAATTATAAAATTACAATAAACTAACAATTACACTGTAGGGATGAAGCCCATATTGTCTCTTTTGCATTCGTAGCAAACTGACGTTGACATCGTAGGAGGCGGGTTATCTGTCTCCTAAAAAACAACTAAACCTGACAACAAAGAATGGCGTTCATCAAAAGATGAGAGCCATGTTTTTATGCAAGAGTTCCAAAAGGAGAGTTGGTATATAGTAAAAAACCACAAAATAAAGTGTTGGTGATGAGAAAAAGTGTAGGTATAGTGGTAAACGCGCGGAAGGGTTGAAGAGTTTGAAAAAAGTTTTAAAAAAGTGTTGACAAAAGGGAAATGATTTGGTATTATATATGAGCGTTCTCGAGAGAGAAACGCTGGAGACGAAATTGAATAGGATTTCGGAGCTATACGAACCTTGAAAATTAAACAACGAAAGAAAAGGAACCTTGATAAGAATTTGAGTACTAAAAGTACGA
>JAZRNJ010000129.1:0-4956 GCA_045648125.1 Acutalibacteraceae bacterium | reverse complement strand
AATGGAAACACTTACACCCGGTGCAGGTCAGTATGGTAATATTATTACTCAGCCTCTCACAGGTAACGTTACAAACCTTGTAGATGGTTCAGCGTTTACTGTTACATTGAAGTATTATGCTTACATGTGGGTGGAAAAGGGTTTGCTTCAGCACTATAACATGACTTCATCAGCAACAGTTCCCGTATCAATGACATTCCACATCGTTGATAAGTCTGTTCTTCGTGAAACTATTGATTATGTTATGAATACAGAACCCACTAATCCCAAAGTTCGTGTTCAGGAAAAAGGTGTTAATCCTCAGGCATGGTACTATTCAAATGGTTTCAGCGCATTCCAGACGGCTTATGCAAATGCACTTAGTGTATTGAACAATCCCAAAGCTACACAGACAGAAATTGATGCTGCAGCAAGCTCACTTAACACAGCTTACAAGAATCTTACTCTTAAAGGTGCTGACTATACACTAGTGAACAACCTTAAGAAAGAAGCAAACAACATCCTGAAAAATGCTGATGCTTACACAGATGAGTCAATTGCTCTTCTTAAGGAAGCACTTGATGGTGTAACAACAGGTTACAACATCCTTTATCAGGATGCAGTTGATACAATGGCAAGAAATCTTCAGATTGCGATCAATAATGTTGTAAAATTGGCAGATAAAACAGCTCTTGAAGAAGCACTTAGCATGAAACTTCCCGAAAACACAACATGCTTTGATATGCTCCTTGTACTTGAATACGATGCACTTGTAGTTCAGGGTACAGAAATGCTCAATGATGAAACTCTTACAATTTCAGATCAGGCAAGAGTTGACAAAATGGCACAAAACCTCAACTCCAAATATGCTGAACTTATGGCAAGCCTTTCACACACAGCGGGTGAACCTAAGGTAGAAAACGAAGTTCTTCCTGATTGCACAATAACAGGTTCATACGATACAGTAATTTACTGTACAAAATGTGGCGAAGTAATTTCACGTGTACCTACAACAGTTCCTGAACTTGGTCATGATTATAACAAAAAAGTTATCGAGCCTACATGTACAACAGCAGGTTACACAATCTTCACATGTAAAGTATGTGAATATGAATACATCGGTGATGATGTTGTTGCACTCGGTCATACACCTGCAGCAGTAGTAATTGAAAACGAAGTTCCTGCAACAGTATTCGAAGAAGGTTCATACGATTCAGTTGTTTACTGTTCAGTATGTGGTTTCGAAATTTCAAGAGATAAAGTAACTATACCTAAACTTGATCATACTCCTGCAGCAGAAGTAGTTATCGAAAACAAAAAAGCTGCTACATGTACAGAAAAAGGTTCTTACGATGAAGTTCTTTACTGTACTTGCTGTGAAGACAAAGTAGAATTCAGCCGTGAAACAAAAGAAATTCCGCCACTTGGTCATGTAAATGGCGAAGCAGTTACAGAAAACGTAGTTGAAAAAACATGTGAAGCTGACGGTTCATACGATACAGTTATTTACTGTACAGTATGTAAAGCTGAAGTATCACGCGTAAAAACAACTGTTCCTACACTCGGACACATTAACGGTGATCCTCAGGAAGAAAACAGAGTTGATGCTACATGTACAGAAAAAGGTTCATACGATTTAGCAGTTTATTGTACAGTATGTGGTGAAAAACTCAGTTGTGAAATATTTACAGTTGACCCTCTCGGTCATACATCCGGTAAAGCAGTAAGAGAAAATGTAATTCCTGCAACTTGTACAAAAGAAGGTTCAGACGATACAGTTGTTTATTGTACTGTATGTCTTGCAGAAATTTCACGCATAACAACAACATTTGATCCTCTTGGTCATACACCCGGAAAATGGGTTGTTACAAAACCTGCAGAAGTAGGCGTAGCCGGTGAAGAAAAACTTTACTGTGCAGTTTGTGAAGCAGAAATGGATTCAAGAGAAATTCCTGCAATCACAGCATACTTCAGAGCAGCAGAAGGTTCAACAACAATCATCGACAAAGAAAACGGCTTCATCTATGGTCTTGAAGAAGGTCTCTATGACCTTGACGGTTTTGTGGATTTTGAAGGCGGTACAATCGAGTACGTTGAAACAAAATACGGTTTCGGTACAGGTACAGTTGTAAACTTCATTGTTGATGGTGAAGTAATGGATTCATACACAGTTGTAATCTTCGGTGACCTTACAGGTGACGGTGTTATTGATACATACGACTCGGTAAAACTTGCACAGGTTGCAAACTACGATATCGAGCTTGAAGAAGGTTCAGCAGTTGCTTTAGCAGCAGATATCGCTGATGATGGCTGGGTAGATACATTAGACCTTGTAACGATTTATAAGGCTGTAAACTGTGACATCATAATTTCACAGGTCAGATAATTATATTAATGTTTTTCTGATATATTTTCTGTCAGAAAAATGTGAAAATAATGTCCGTTGTTCCTAATGTGTCAGCTTCAGGAACAGCAGACTTGAGATAAAAGGTATTAATAAAAAATAATTTACCATAGGAGGTAAAAGAGATGGCAAAAAGATTACTAAGTATTGCACTTGCGTTGCTCATGATTTTCAACGTATTTGCAGTCGCAGTATCTGCAGCAGACAGTGATCAGGCAACTATCACTCTTGCAACAGATAATGCAAATCCACAGCCCGGAGATATCGTTGATGTTACAGTATCTCTTAAGACAACTTATCCTGTATATGCTCTTCAGATGATGATAGCATATGATACAGACTATTATGAAGTTGTGGGCGATGCAACAGGTCTTCTTACTTCAGAACCTGCAAATTTTTCAAGTGTTACTGATTCAGCAGCTCTTGTAGCAGCAGCGAAAGAAGAAAACATCGGTGTAGATGCAAATCTCGGTCTTCTGAGAATAGGATATACTTGGTTACCAAGTGAAGGTGCAGAATACGCTGTAACATTTGATGATGAAACAGCTGTTGCATCATTCAGACTTAAGGTTAAAGATTATGCACCTACAGATGGTAAAGGTGTAATCAAAGTTGACCCTGCTTTTATTCCTGCAAGTTCAACACTCAATTTTGATTCAAGAATTGCAACTTATGTAGGTAAAGGCACAACAACAATTGAAGATTCAGTTGTAAATGGTCAGCTTTATGGTAATCCCATTGATGTAAGCGGTGCTTGTTTTGGTGGTAGCGAAGTTGTAACAGCTGCAGCTGATATTACAACAGTCATCAGCAAAAGTAATGTTAAAGCTGACGATATCGTTACAGTAACAGTTAAACTTTCGACTAACTACTATGTTTCTAATATTCAGCTTCCTGTCCTTTTTGATAAAACACAGTTTGAAGTTGTAGGCACAAAGACAAACAAAAACTATCTCACATTCGGAGATATGTTTACAAGCAGAAACTATAACTTCGGTGGCAGAGCAGACCAGCAGAGAGGTTTTGAATACACATCAGATGCTGACACATGGAACACAGATTCTGCAAAAGCACAGTATGGCGTTGCATATATTACTGTAGCTTACGATGGTGGTATCGGTAATGACGATATGACATTTGCTAAACCTCAGGACGATGTAGTTGCTACATTCCAGCTCAAAGCACTCAAAGATGTTGCTGACACATCAGATTCAGTGCTTGTAAGCACAGACTGGGCAAAAACTGCTGAGAATAAAAGAGGTTACCTTACTGTCGGTATGATGGTTGAAGAAACTTATGACCCCTCAACCAACACAGAAGTTGACTTTGACAACGTAACATACACTTCAGAAACAGTTGCTGTTGTAGGCGTTACAGTTTCAGGTACAGTTCAAACTTCAGGTGCATCAGGTGAAACTGTAATTGAACTTATTTCATCGGATTCAGGAGAAGTAGCTTACTCAACAACTGTTGCAGGTACAGGCTCAAAGGAATACAAAATTAATAATGTGCTTCCCGGCACTTATACTGCTCAGGTTTCAAAAGCAAACCATGTAACACGTACATATAACATTACTGTCGGAAATGATAATGTTACTCAGAACATTGTATTAGGTGCTCGTGGTGACGTAAATGCTGACGGTGTTGTTGATATCATCGACGTATCAAAAACAAACGCTCACGCAAAAGGTTATGTAGCACTTAGCGGCTATGCATTTACTTGTGCTAACCTTAACGGTGACACCAAAGTAAATACAATTGACGTTGCACGTTTGCATTCTCATACAAAAGGTGTTTCACTTCTTCACGATATCAGAGGAATTTCCAAGGGTACAAGCAAAGCTTCTGACGTAACAGTGACAATTGCTCCCGAGGAGTCAATCTCTTTACGTGGAAACATAATGACATACACAGTTGCACTCAGCTACACAGGCACAATCACATCTTTCCAGATGGAACTTGGTATGCCTGAAGGTCTTACTTATGTGGATGAGTCAGGTTTGGATGTTATTATAGACCCCGAAACAGAAGAAGAAATTAAAGTTAAGACAATCAGTGAAGATGCTAGAAAAACTCTTAAGTTTGACGGTCTTGATTGGACTGAATGGTCAAAGAGAACTGACGCTTCTCAGGGCGAATGTATGATTACAGGTTATGCCAATAATCCTGTATCAGGTGCAGATAACGTTGTAATTGCAACATTTGATGTAATAATTACTGATGATTGTGATCTCACAACAAAGGAAATCGAACTCAAAAATATTGTTTTCGGTGACGGTGAATATTGTGCAATTTCTGAAGAAAACATAGAAGTTAATTCAGAATCTGTTGATGTCAGGGACCACTTCTGTACAGATTATATTGTAGAAGTTAAGGCTATAGCTCCCACTTGCTATGAAGATGGCGTAATTGCCCATTATGCATGTGAATTGTGTAACACAAGATACACAGATGCTTTGGCAACAGAAGAAATTTTCATCGGTGATGTAATTATCCCGACTGACGGTCATGATTACAAAGCAGTTGTAACTCCTCCCACATTGACAGAACAGGGTTACACAACATATACATGT